>JBIIIL010000108.1:0-8427 GCA_044234825.1 Phycisphaerales bacterium | reverse complement strand
GGCGAGCTGAAGCCCGGACGCGAGCGCGCGCTCGTCGTGAAGGAAGCGCTTCTGGGTCTGCTCAACGGCGCGCTTGTCGGGCTGTCGGCAGGCATCGGCATGTACATCTTCGCGGGCATGCAGGCCAAGCCCGAAGACCCCTACGTGATGTGGTCGGCAGACCACGCGCTGGTGCTTGCGACGGTGACCTTCCTCGCCATGATCGGCAGCTGCATCATCAGCGGAATCTCGGGAGCGTTCATCCCGCTGGCTCTCAAGCGTCTCGGCGCCGACCCGGCCACCGCCTCGAGCATTTTCCTCACCACGGCGACAGATGTCGCCAGCATGGGGATGTTCCTCGGGCTGGCGACGATCCTGGTGCGCTAGCGCGCGCTGCGAAGCGCCCTACCGCGAAGGCGGCGCGAGAAGCCGCTCGACCCACTTGATGTCGTGCGTGGCGTCCACGAAGGGCTGCTCCTGGAGCAGCCGGATGTACAGCGGAATCGTGCTCCTGATCGGCCCGATCTTGAACTCCGACAGCGCGCCGAGCGAGCGACGGATGCACGCCTCGCGCGTCGGCGCATGCACGATGAGCTTGCCCACCATCGAGTCGTAGTTGGGCGGGACCCGGTAGCCGGTGCGCACGTGGCTGTCGAGCCGGATGCCAGGCCCGCCCGGCGGCGCCCACATGTCGATCAGTCCCGCCTGCGGCATGAAGTTGCGGTCAGGGTCCTCGGCGTTGATGCGGAACTCGATCGCGTGCCCGTTGATCCGGATCTGGTCCTGCGTGAAGGGCAGCCGCTCGCCAGCGGCCACGCGGATGCCCGTCTGCACGATGTCCACGCCGGTGATCGCCTCGGAGATCGGGTGCTCGACCTGCACGCGCGTGTTGACCTCAAGCATGTAGAAGTCCTGATTCGCGTCCATCAGGAACTCGCACGTCGCGGCGCCGGAGTACTTCGCGGCACGGATGAGCTCGGCCGCGCTGCGGCAGACCTTCTCGCGCTTGGCCGGATCCACGCCCGGCGCGGGTGCCTCCTCGATGAGCTTCTGGTGGCGCCTCTGGCTCGAGCAGTCGCGCTCGTACAGGTGCACCGCGTTGCCGTGCTTGTCGCCGATCACCTGCACCTCGAAGTGGCGCGCGTGCTCGAGGTACTTCTCGACGTACACCATCGGGTTGCCGAACGCCGCTGCGGCCTCCTGCCCCGCCTGCTCGATGCCCGCGCGCAGCTCCGCCTCGTTTCGGGCGATGCGCATGCCGCGCCCGCCGCCGCCGCCCGCGGCCTTGACGATGACCGGGTAGCCGATCTCGCGCGCCACCTTCACGGCCTCCTCGACATCCTCGATGCCGCCATCGGTGCCGGGGAAGATGGGAGTCCCCGACTTCTTCGCGAGCCGCTTGCAGTTGACCTTGTCGCCAAGCAGGTTCATCGCCTCCGGGCTCGGGCCGATGAACTCGAAGCCCGAGTCGCGGCACACCTCGGCGAAGTGCGCGTTCTCGGAGAGGAATCCGTAGCCGGGGTGGATCGCGTCCGCGTGCGAGACCTCCGCAGCCGCGATGATGCGGTCGATCCGAAGGTAGGAATCCTTGGATGGGGCCGGGCCGATGCAGATCGACTCGTCGGCGGACTCAAGCCAGGATCCGCCGCGATCTGCGCTGGAGTAGACGCACACGGTGCGCGCGCCGAGCTCCCGGCAGGCCCGAATGATCCGCAGCGCAATCTCGCCCCGGTTGGCGATCAGGACCTTCTTGAACATGTCGTTGGGCTCAGCTGGGCTTGACGAGGAACAGCTTCTGCCCGAACTCCACAGGCTGGCCGCTCTTGACCAGGATCTTCGCGACGGTGCCGCTGCGCTCGGCCTTGATCTCGTTGAAGATCTTCATGGCCTCCACGAGGCACACCGTCGTGTCGGGACCCACGGTGCCGCCAACGCTCACGAATGGCGGCTTGTCGGGTCCCGGGGACGCGTAGAAGGTGCCCACCATGGGGCTCTCGATGGCGACAAGACCGGCCTCATCGTCGGCGGTCTCGGCTGGTGCTGCCGGTGCGGCCGCCTTGGATGCGGGTGCGGCCGCCGCGACCGGCGCTGACGCCGGGAGGCTGGCCACGGCCGGCATCACTTGGGTGACTGTCCCCCCGTGACCCCTCTTGAGCAGTACCTGCTCCTCCTTGTCCTTCAGGTCGAGCTCGGTCAGGTCGTTGTCGACCATCAGCCGGATCAGTTCCTTCAACTTCCTGATGTCCATCATGATGCGACAAGGATAGCGTGATTCTCAATCTGTGTGACGATTGCGGCAATATCGCTACATATCCCCCCCATTTCGACCCAAAGTGGGGCTGCCGAGCGGTCGTTCACGCTTCGAGGCTGCGCGGGGGACCGAGAATCTCTCGGGCCAGCACCGCGTGGCGCAACCCAGCGCGATCCCTCAGCATCCTGCGAGCATCACGGGCTGCTGAGGTCGCAGCTACCTCGCGGGCCTCGGCCCGGGACGCCGCCGGTGCGCTTCGAGAAGGCGCGGGGGTCGTCCGAGACACATCATCGGCGCGTGTGGTCGGGGGCCCAATCCTTCGCTCAACACGCGCGGCGGGGATCGGTGGCGCGGGAGACCTCGCCGCAGGCCGTGCCTTCGGTCGGGCAACCGCCTTCTTCGCTGGGCGCTCCTCTGGCGCAAGCACCTCCTTCACGCCGGCAATCAACTGCTCCGGAAGACCCATGCCCTCGGGCATGGCAGGCGGCTGCACCGCGGGCGCAGCGCTCACCTGAGCATTGATCTCGTTCCCGAGGTTCCGCCCCATCAGCGCCTCGCGGGCCTTTGCGCTTTCCTTGGCCTTCTGCACCACCCATACGACGCCGCGAAACACGGCCACGATGAGGAAGATGATGAGGTACTGGCTCATGGATTCAGCGTCGCGGCTGCGGCAGGATAGGCAGGATCTGCCCCGCATGCTCCGCGAATGGGACGCCGAACACGCGCTCGAGCGTCGCCGGCACAAGCACCTCCGACACCTGGCCTGCGCCAATCACGCGACCACCCTCAAGCCACCACACGCAGTCGGCAAGCAGCGAGGCGATCCCCAAGTGGTGTACGGCACAGACGACGGTCGCGCCGCGCGCCCGGGCGTCCTGCATCACACCCATGAGGCGCGCACACTCGCCGGCGTCGAGCGCGGCGAAGGGCTCGTCCATCACCAGGAGTCCGCGATCTCCGCACTGGACCAGCGAGCGGGCAACCACCGAGCGCACGCGCTCGCCCTCGCTGGTGCGATGCCACGGCCTCGACGCGAGGTGCGAGATGCCCAGCGCATGCAGCGCCGAGTCGACCGAGTGGAGGCCGCAACCCCTGCGCCGCTGCCCCAGCGACACGAGCTCGCGCACCGTGAACGAGGCGCTCAGCGCAGGACGCTGCGGCACGAATGCGCATGCGTCTGCACGTTCCGGCTCACGCATGGCACCGAGGTCACGTCCCATCCATGTCACACCGCCTGACTCGGGCCGCTCAAGCCCGCACAGAAGCCGAAGGAGCGTGCTCTTGCCGCTTCCGTTGCGCCCGACCACTGCACAGAGTCCCCCCGCGGGCAGGTCGGCGGTGACGTCACACAGCGCGGCTGCGCCCATCCGACCATACGAGTAGCTGACTCGGTCGCATCGCAGGCTCACGGAGTCACCCCTGTTCCCAGTCGCGACGACCGCAGCACGAGCAGGAAGGCCGGACCGCCCACCAGCGCGGTCAGCACCCCTACGGGCATGCGCCCCTGACCGAAGTCAATCGCGTGCCGCGCCACATCGGCCGCGACAAGGACAAGCGCGCCTGCAGCAGCGCTGCCAAGCACGAGCGGGCGGTGGCGTGCGCCGAGCAGGAGCCGCGCGATGTGCGGGGCCACGAACCCGACGAATGCGATGGGCCCGCACAGCGCGACGCTCGTCGCCGCAGTGATGCCGGCCGCCACATACATGCCTAGCCGCAGCGTCGAAAGCCGCACGCCCATGCTGCGGGCCTCGTCGTCGCTCGCGGACGCGATGTCGAACCTTCGCGCCGCGGCGCTGGACCACGCGACGGCGGCCGCAACAGCCGCGATCGACACTGCAAGCACGGACCGGTCGGGAACCTCGGGCACCCTGCCCATGAACCAGATCCCTGCATCCGCCCGGCTCGCGGGCGGCATCGCGTACTGCACCATGAGCGTGAGGGCTCCGCAGATGGCCGCGACCACGGTTCCCGCGAGCACCATCGACACCGGCTCGATCGCGCCCCGCCGAGTGCCGAGCGCCAGCACGATCCCGAGCGTCAGCAGGGCGCCGATGGCCGCAGGCACCACCTGCGGCACACCAGTCCAGGACACCATCGCGATCCAGCCTCCTCCTCCGATCGCGCCCATGCCCCATGCGGCGAGCGTCGCGCCGAGGCCAGCTCCAGACGACAGCCCGAGCACAAAGGGCGACGCGAGCGGGTTGCGCAGCAGCACCTGCAGCAGCAGTCCCGACAGTCCGAGGGACGCACCCGCCACAAGGGCGGACATCACCGCGCCTGCCCGCAGGGTCATGACGGAAGCGTGTGGCCATGACCACTCGAGCGCACCGGATGAGGGATCTCGGCCGACGTTCAAGCGAAGCGCCACGGCGCACAGCAGCAGGGCAGCAAGGGCTCCCGCGCGTACCGCAGTTCGAGGACGCTCATCCACCGCCGGCTCCCCCTCGCGACACGAGCGCATCGCGGAGCGCCTTGAGTCCATGCGGAAGGCGTCCGCCGGGCACGGCCAGTCCGTCGGCAGGTACGCGGATCACCCGAGACGGCAGCGAGCCCGTGCCGTCCGCCTTGCCGCGAGCGGTGCCACCGATCACCACAATCGTGCCCGGCGCGATGCGGACCACATCCTCTGCGCTGAGCGCCGGGTATCCGCTGCGCTCAACGGCATTGCGCACGCCCATGCTCGCCAGCGCATCGTCGATGTAGGTGCCGCGTCCAAAGGAGATGCCCTCAAGGCCACCCATCATCACCAGCACGGTCTCTCCTCGTGCCGTGCCCTCCGGCAGCGGCGCAAGCGCATCGTCGAGCGCCGCGCGCCATTGGGCATGCCGCGCGCGCACCTCCGCTGCGCGAGGCGGGTCAGACTCGGCCACGACAGTCGCAATGCCTTCCATGGCTGCGCGCGCACTGTCGAGGCCGTTGATCGGCCAGGCGCGCACCGCCCATCCGTGGCGGCTCGCCAGCGCCTCAAGCGCAGGATCCGCGCCCTGCGCGGGCGGCTGCACCAGCACCACCGTCGGCGAAGCCCGCACGAGCGCCTCGGCATCGACATCGAGCAGCGTGCCGACCACCGGCACATCCGGGACGCTGAGGTCGCACCAAGGCGTGCGCCCCACGATCCGGTCCGAGAGCCCGAGCTCGACGAGGCACTCGGTAATGGCAGGCGACATGCTGGCGATCCTGACGGCGTTCGGGACCGCGAGCCGCTCATCGGACTGGGATCGGCCGTCGCAGCCAGCCAGCGGCGCAGCCCCCGCGAGCAGCGCGATGAGCGCGCCCGCCCGGCACGCGCGCGCGATGGAGTACGTGAGCGGCGTCGCGCACATGCTGCAGATACAGTATCGCACGTGACGTGGCTTCCCCTGTGGCTGAGAAGGCTCCTCGGCATTGCCCGCCCGGCGCCGGACGGGGTCCGCACGACTGGCGACTCCAGCGCGCCGAAGGGCGCTCTCGAGCCGCAGGCCATCGAGCCCGCCCGGACGCGCGATGTGCAGCGCGTGAGCGTGTCACGTGCCGACACTCCTGAGGATGAGCGGGCACTCGCGGTGCTCGGCCAGTTTCGCGATGAGCTGAAGTCGCATCATGCGGTCCAGTCGGAGCTGGCGGGCCTGATCCGCGAGCTGCACGCGCCGATGCGTGCGCTCCCTGAGCTTGCGCGGCAGCAAGGCGGGCTTATGGAGACCCTTGTCGACCAGTCGAGCCGGAGCCGGGCGCGGGACTCGGCGATCGAGCGCAGCCTGCAGCAGCTCACCGATGGCGCAGCTCGCCAGACTCAGGTGCTCGGCCTGGTGCAGCAGCAGCTGGACCTCAACCACGAGACGAGCATGCGCGTCTCGGACAGCCTGCGGGACACTGCCTCCGCGCTCGGCGCCTTCGCCGCCACCACCGATCGGCAGACACGTGCCCTTGAGGCGCTGGCCGAGAGCACCCGGCGGCGCCTCGCGCAGAGCGAGCGCCTCGAGCGCACTCTTCAGTTCTGGCTGCTGATCGTGTCCGGGCTCGCCACGCTCATCCTGCTGTACGCGCTCTGGGCCGCCATGCGCGTGCCGCCTACGCCCCCTGCACGGCCCGAGGTCGTGGCCGCCGACGTCGATGGCACGACTCGCGCTGCCTCGGGAGGCGTGCCGGCAGCGACAGCGGTGCAGTCGGTCGATGCGACCGCGGCATCCGCGCCCACGCCAGCAGCTTCCGCGAACCCAACGGCTGCATCAGGTGCGACGGGGGCAGCTTCGGAGCCGGCGAAGATCCCTCAGGCGCCCATCGCGCCGCCCCGGCCGGCCACGACACCGTCCGTTCCGGCATCCACGATTCCCTGATCCGCGGCGGCGTCGAGTTCAGCTTGCGCGGACCCCGTCGAGTCCACATGATGGCGATCGCCCGCGGACTGGCTCGTCACCAGGCGCTGGTAGGTCGGGCACCGGGCGAGCAGTTCGCGATGCTGGCCCGAGTCAACCACCCGTCCCCCGTCCATCACGATGATCCGGTCGGCGGTGAGCATCGTCGACAGCCGGTGCGCGACGGTGATCACGGTGCACTGGCGGCTGATGGATGAGACGGCGCGGCTGATCTGCTCCTCGCTCTCGCCGTCGACCTGGCTCGTCGCCTCGTCGAGGATGAGCACCGATGGTTTGCGCAGCAGGGCCCGGGCGATGGCGAGCCGCTGCCGCTGCCCGCCTGACAGCGATGCGCCCTGCTCCGAAACGACCGTGTCGTAGCCCGCGGGCAGCCGTGCGATGAAGTCGTGCGCCAGTGCGCGTGTGGCTGCAGCCATGATCTCGTCGCGCGCCGCCCCGCGCCTCCCGAGCGCGATGTTGTCCGCGATCGACGCGCGGACCACCATGGGCTCCTGCGTCACGACACCCATCTGCTCGCGCACGCTCCGGATGTTGAAGGATCTGATGTCCGCGCCATCGAGTGCGATGCGGCCCGAGTCCGGATCTGCGACACGGGAAAGAAGGGCAAGCAGCGTGGTCTTGCCGCATCCGTTGGGACCCACGATGGCGACGCGCTCGCCTGCCCGGATCTCGAGGGAGAGGTCGGACACCGCCATGCGCCCGGCACCCGGGTACGCGAAGCTGACGCCCTCAAACGCGATCGCGGAGCTCACCGGCGGGGCATCTGGACGGCGCCGGCTCTCGGGACTCTCTTCAAGCTCGATCGAGAAGAGCTCCATGAGCCGCTCTGCCGGCCCCTCTGCCGCGTGGATGTCGCTCACCATGCCGGCCACTGGCCTGAGCGATCCTGCCGCGACCGTAAGCGAACCGAACGAGAGCACGAAGTCGTCAAAGGACAGCTTCCCATCGATGATCTCGCTGGCCGCGAGCAGTGCCAACCCCATCACGAAGACGATCGCGAGAAGCTCGATCAGCGGCGACGCAAGGGCTCGCGCGGTTCGCACGCGCAGCTCCTGGCGCACAACCGAGTCGTTCGACCGGTTGAAGCGCCGCAGCATGTCACGCTCGGCGGTCGCCGTCTTCACGGCACGGAATCCCTGCAGCGACTCGGTGGCCAGCCGCAGGAGCACCTCCTGCTCCCTCAACGATCCCTTGATTCCGCCACTGATTCGCTTGCCGGCGCGGCGGAGCACGGCCGCCATGACCGGACCTGCAATCAGGCACACCACGCAGATGCGCCAGTCAAACCAGATTGCGGCGCCAAGCGCCGCGATGCCCTTGGTGATGTGGGCGACGATCCGCCCCGTCAGCATCGACAATCCCGACTGCAGAGCCGAGCTGTCCTTGATGATGCGGGTGGTCAACTCCGACGGGCCTCGACCGGTCACGGTGAGCAGAGGAAGTCTCACTGCATGCCGGAACGCACTCAGGCGAATGGCCCCGACCACCTGCGTGCACAAGGACAGCGACACGAACTGGTGCAGGAAGTTTGCGGTCGCTCCGAAGATCGTGAGCGCGAGCAGTCCGCCGAGCACGACAGCCACGCCAGCGAGACGGTCCTCGGGAATGAGCTGCACGACCTCGGGGCCGATCGGAAGCCATGGGTGCTCCACGACCTTCGCCTCGACAATCGACCGCAGCGACGACGACTGTCCGAGGATGAGCCGCAGGATCGGCCCCAGGCTCAGCAGCCCCGCGCCAAGGCCGCCCGCGGAGACGAACGCCAGCCCAAGGGCTGCGGCGCAGGCCAGCGGACGCTGCAGAAGCCGCCGCGCGAAGATCCAGAAGGCAGACGACATGCGGTCC
>JBIIIL010000106.1:0-8641 GCA_044234825.1 Phycisphaerales bacterium | reverse complement strand
ATCGACCGAGGCTGTGCCTGTGCAGCAGCTCGACGACATGCGCCGCTGGGCCGACCAGGCCGACCGTGCCGACTGGCGCCTCGCGCCCTAGCGCGGGTCCGGCGCGGCGCGACCGCTGCAGGCGTGGCGACTGCGGCACGCGCATCGCCGATGCACGCTCACTCGTCGCTCTCGCGCAGCTTCGCCAGCACCGAGTAGTCCTCGAGCGTCGTGGTGTCCTGGGAGGACTCCTTGCCTGCCGCGATGTCGCGCAGCAGCCTCCGCATGATCTTGCCGCTGCGCGTCTTCGGCAGCGCGGCGGTGAAGCGGATCATGTCGGGCCGCGCGATCGCGCCGATCTCGCGGGTGACGTGCTCGCCGAGCGCCTTGCGCAAGTCGGGGGTCGCGAGGCCGGCCCACTCGGGCCCGAGCGTCACGAACGCGGCGATGCCCGTGCCCTTGATCTCGTGCGGCATGCCGACGACCGCGGCCTCCACCACCGCCTCGTGCGACACGAGCGCGCTCTCGACCTCCATCGTGCCGAGGCGGTGGCCAGACACATTGATGACGTCGTCGATGCGCCCCATGATCCAGAAGTAGCCGCGCTCGTCGCGGCGCGCGCCGTCGCCAGCGACGTACATGCCCGGCACCTTGCTCCAGTAGGTGTCGATGAAGCGCTGCGTGTCGCCGTGGATGCCGCGCGTCATGCCCGGCCACGGCCTTCGGATCACGAGCAGGCCGCCTTGGTTTGCGGGCAGCTCCTCGCCGCGCTCGTTGACGATCGCCGCATCGATGCCGAAGAAGGGGAGCGTGCAGGAGCCTGGCACCGTCGGCGTGCATGAGGCGATCGGCGTGATCACGTGCCCGCCGGTCTCGGTCTGCCAGAACGTGTCCACGATCGGGCATCGGCCGCGGCCGATCGTGTCGCGGTACCACATCCACGCCTCGGGATTGATCGGCTCGCCCACCGTGCCGAGCACCACCAGGCTCGACAGGTCATGGGCCTTCGGATGATGGTCGCCCCACTTCATGAATGCGCGGATCGCGGTGGGGGCGGTGTAGAAGTGCGTCACGCGGTGCCGCTCGACGATCGACCAGAAGCGGTCCTCCGCCGGGAAGTTGGGCGCGCCCTCGTACATGAGCGTGGGCACCCGATTGGGAAGGATGCCGTAGATGATGTACGAGTGGCCCGTCACCCAGCCGATGTCGGCGGTGCAGAAGTGCACCTGCCCCTGGTCGGGCACGAGGTTGAACGTGTACCTCGCGGTGGTCGCCACGTGCACCATGTAGCCGCCCGTAGTGTGGCGGATTCCCTTGGGCTTGCCGGTCGAGCCCGAGGTGTACAGCAGGAACAGGAGGTCCTCGGAGTCCATGCGCTCGCACGGGCAGTCGGCGGACTGCACCGGCACCGCATCGTGCCACCACGTGTCGCGACCGGGCAGCATGTCGACAGCCTGCCCCGTCCGGCGCAGCACCAGCACGCGCTCGACCGTCGTCTCGCCGGCGCACGCCTCATCCACATTTCGCTTGAGCGGCACAACCTGCCCGCGCCGCCACGCCCCATCGCACGTGATGATGAAGCGGCTCTGCGCATCCTTGACGCGGTCCGCGATCGCGGGAGCCGCGAAGCCGCCGAAGATCACCGAATGCGGCGCGCCGATGCGCGCGCACGCCAGCATCGCGACCGCGAGCTCGGGCACCATGCCCATGTAGAGCGTCACCACGTCGCCGCGGCGCACGCCCATGGCCTTGAGGGCGTTCGCGCAGCGCGACACCTCGTCCTTCAGCTGCGCGTAGGTGATGTGCCGCACCTCGTGGCCGTGGCGGCGCGAGAGCGCATCGGCGCCTGCGGGCGCCGCCGGCTCGCCCTCCCAGATGATCGCAATGCTGTCGCCGTGGCCCGACTCGACGTGGCGATCGATGCAGTTGAAGCAGATGCTGGTGGTGGCGCCCGCAAACCACCGTGCGTTCGGCAGCGACCATTCGAGCGTGCGCGACCATGGAGAGAACCAGTGCAGCGCGCGCGCCTGCTCGGCCCACCATGATTCGGGATCGCGCACGGAACGCGCATACTCGTTGCGCCACGCGTCCATGCTGGCCACGAGCGCCCCGCCCGCACGGCTGGGGAAGTCGGCAGGGGGCGGGAAGATCCGGTTCTCCTGCAGGACGCTGGTGATCGCGGATCCGCTGGGCGGCGAGTCGTGGCTCATGCGCGGAACGTATCGCGGCGGTGGACGTGCGGTACAACATGGAGCCGATGCTCACCCTGCAGCAGCTGAGGAAGGCCTACGGTCGCACGCTGGCGGTGGACGGCGTGTCCCTGTCGGTCTCGCGCGGCGAGGTGGTGGGCCTCATCGGGCCCAATGGGGCGGGCAAGTCGACGACGATCGCGATGGCGACGGGCGCGCTGGCCCCGGACGACGGCCGCATCGAGGTGGGGGGCATCGGCCCGCCCACGGATGCGCGCGTGCGCCGCATCATGGGACTTGCGCCCCAGGATCTGGCGCTCTGGCCCGCGCTGACCGCGCTCGAGACGCTCTGCTTCTTTGCGCGCATGTACGGGCTTCCGGATCCGCGAGGCGCTGCGCTCGTGGCGCTTGAGGAGGTCGGCCTCGCGCCGCGCGCAGATGACCGAGTCGGCGCCTACTCCGGAGGCATGCAGCGGCGGCTCAACCTCGCGGCGGCCCTGGTGCACGCGCCCGCGGTGCTGCTGCTCGACGAGCCGACCGCGGGCGTCGATCCGCAGTCGCGCGCACGCATCCGCGAGATCGTGCGGCAGCGCGCGCGCGATGGCGCGGCGGTCCTGCTGACGACGCACGACATGGAGGAGGCGGAGAAGGTGTGCGACCGCATCTCGGTGATGGATCACGGCAGGGTGCTGGCCGAGGGCACGGTGATGGAGCTGCTGTCGAGGCACGCGCCGTCGGACGCCAGCGGCCGCGGCCTCGAGGGAGTCTTCCTGCACCTCACGGGACGGAGCCTGCGCGAATGACAGGCGCCCGAACGCCACGTGGCTCGGGTCCGGGCGTCCTCCGAGCGGCGCTCGCCGTCGCGCGCAAGGACCTTGCGCTGCTGCGCCGCGACCGAGCAAGCCTCTTCTTCACGCTTGGTTTCCCCGTGCTGGTGGCGATCCTGTTCGGGCTGGTCTTTGGCGGCGTCGGCAAGCCTCGCCGGCTCGAGGTGGCGATCGTCGACGAGTCGCAGGGTCCCGCGGCGGCGGCGCTCGCCAGCGAGATCGAGCGCGATCCGGTCTTCTCTGCGCAGCGCGCGGCCGACCGCGAGGCGGGCCTGACGATGGTTCGTCGCGGGGCGGTCAGCGCGTGCATCGTGATCCCGCGGGACTTTGACCGAGCCGCCGATCGATTCCCGTTCCTCGGTGGCCTGCCCCTCGAGGCCTTCACCGACCCGGGGCGTGCCGTCGAGGCCGGGCTCATCGAGGGCAAGCTGTCGGCGCTCGCGTCACGCCATGCCATGCGCGCCATGTCCAGCCCGACGCACCTCCGGTCGATGGCTGCCGACGGCCAACGCATGCTGGAGGCGAACCCGCAGCTCGATCCCGGGCGCCGCGAGGCGCTCGAGTCGCTCTTCAGGTCGCTCTCGATGCTCGCGGACTCTGCGGGAACGCGTGCAGCAGCGGATGTGGGTGCCGACGCGGGATCTGGCGATGCATCGCCCTCGCAGGGAAGCGCTACCGCCCCTGTCGACGCGCCGCTGCTGCAGGGCATCGGCTTCGCGCCTGTGCGGCTGCGCATCGACCGAGTGCAGGAGCTCCGCGCATCGCCGCCGAGCACCTTCGCCATCACGTTCCCGCAGGGCGCAGTCTGGGGACTCGCAGGCTGCGTGATGGCGTTCGCGTCCGCCTATGCAGCGGAGCGGTCTCGTGGCACGCTGGCGCGCATGCACCTGGCGCCAGTTGGGCGTCACGCCATTCTGCTGGGCAAGGCGATGGCATGCCTCGCAGCCGCGCTCGTCATGCAGGCCATGCTGGTGACGCTCGCATGGGCTGCCTTCGGCGTTCGGCCCGTCGATCCGGCGGCGCTCGCCGTGGCCCTTCTCGCCACGAGCGTTGCCTTCACGGGCATCGCCATGCTGATCGCCGCCCTGTTCCGGTCCGACGACGCGGCGCAAGGCGCAGGGCGCGCGCTCGTGCTGATCATGGCGATCATCGGCGGCGGATCCATCCCGCTCGTCTTCATGCCGGACATGCTCCGGCGCTTCAGCGGCATTAGCCCGTTCCGCTGGGCCGTCTCGGCGATCGAGGCGCCGCTCTGGCGCGGCACGCCGTGGTCGGACCAGTGGCCAGCGCTGCTTGTGCTGCTGGCGATCGGCGCCGGATGCTCGCTCGCGGCGTGGGTGGCGCTCAGCCGGCGCGACCGGGCGCTGGCGTAGCGAACTTTGCGGCGAGTGCGCGCGCGGCCTCCGCGGCCTCGTTCACCTTGGATGGGTCCTTGCCGCCGGCCTGCGCCGTGTCGGGCTTGCCGCCGCCAGAGCCGCCGCATGCCTGCGCCGCAGCGCGCACCCAGTCGCCCGCCTTGAGTCCCGCGGCAATCGAAGCCGCGGGGCATGTCGCCGCGATCGCGACCTTGCCGGCATCCGCATCGGGCGAAAGGAACAGGATGGGCACGTTGGCGAGCCGTCCGCGCGCCGAGTCGATGGCGGCCATCAGCGCCGCGGCATCTGCGCCATCGAGCACGGCCACGAGGGCCTCAGTCCGCGCCCCATGGCGCTCCGCCAGCGCACGGGCCTGCGCCACGGCCGCATCTCGCGCAGCGCCAGATGTCTCGCGGCGGGCGCTCTTGGCGCGATCGCGCAGCGCTGCGAGCTGCGGCGCGATGCGCGATCGGGCCACGATGCCGAGCCCAAGCGACGACTCGAGCTTGGCGATCTCGTTCACCTCATGCAGGAGCGCATCGGCGGCGAGCGAGCCGGCGCCAGCGATCCTGCGCTCAAGATCTGCGGCCGCCATCTCGGCTGCCATCGCTGCACCGCCGGTGAGCGCCGTGACGCGACGCACTCCGGCCGACAGCGCGCCTTCGGACGCGAGCACGAATCGCTGCGCCTCATCCGTGCTGGCCAGGTGGGTGCCGCCGCAGAACTCGGCGGACACCGCGCGCCACGATGCGCTCGAAGGGTTCGCCAGCATCTCCGCGGGATTGGCCCCGATGGCCACAAGGCGCACCGGGTCCGGGTAGCGCTCGCCGAAGACGGCCCGCAGGCCGTGGACGGCCCGCGCGGCGGCAAGCGGCACCAGGTCGGCGTGCACCGGCAGTGCGGCCGCGATCCTCTCGTTGACGAGTCGCTCGACGCGCGCGGCGTCAGCGGCGCCAAGCGCGCCGCGCGCCGCATAGTCGAAGCGGAGCCGGTCCTGCGACACGAGCGATCCGCGCTGCTCGACATCGTCGCCCACCACCTCGCGCAGCGCCCAGTTGAGGAGATGCGTGGCTGTGTGGTTCGCGCGCAACGCGTCGCGCCGATCGCGGTGGACGTTGCATGTCACCGTATCGCCGACGCAGAGCCGTCCCGTGGTGACGTGACCGATGTGCAGCACGTAGTCGCCGAAGCGCTGCACATCGCGGACCTCGAAGTTGCCGTGGCTCGCGAGCGGCCGGCCATCGCCAGCGGCGCTTCCCACCGATCCGGTGGCCTGCGCCCGGAGCTCGCCGGTGTCCGCCTCCTGCCCTCCGGACTCCGCGTACATGTTCGTCTGGTCGAGGACGATGCCGAGCGTGGGTCCGGAGCTGGCATCGGCATCGAAGTCGGTGCCGTTCCAGATCGCGGCAATGCGCGCCCTGATCGGACGGCCGTGGTACATGTCGGCCGAGTCGGTCGCGCGCGCGCCCATGTGCGCAAGCCGGGCGAGCGCATCGGGCGTCAGCTCAAGCCGCACGCCCTCGCTCTTGCCGGCGCGGCTGGTCTCGCGGGCTTGCTCCATCAGCTGGCGGTAGCCGGCATCGTCGACTCGCAGCCCGTGCTCGCTCGCCATCACCTCGGTGAGGTCGATCGGGAATCCCCAGGTGTCGTGCAGCCTGAAGGCATCCTCTGCGCTGATGCACCGGCTCGGCGAGCGCTCGGCGCGCTGCGCCGCCTCGGCGAACAGCGCCAGTCCGCGGTCCAGCGTGCGGCCGAAGAGCTTCTCCTCCTCGTGGATCGTCTCGGCCGCAGCCGCCGCGCCCGCGGCGATCTCCGGGAACGACCCGCCCAGCGTCTCGACGACGGCGGGCACGAGCGCGTGGAGGAACGGCCGCCTCGTGCCCAGCGTCTGGCGCCCATGGCGCGCCGCGCGTCGCAGGATGCGCCTCAGCACGTAGTTGCGTCCCTCAGCGCCGGGCGCAGCGCCATCGCAGGCCGCGACCGTGAGGCAGCGGATGTGGTCCGCGATGACCCGGTACGCGATGTCGATGTGGTCGGTCAGCGATCCCGAGTAGGGCCGTGCGCCCGTTTCGCGCGCGATCGCGTCGAAGATGGGCGACCACAGGTCGGTGTCGTAGTTGGACCGCTTGCCCTGCACCACCGACACGATGCGCTCGAGCCCCATGCCCGTGTCCACGTGCTTGGCGGGCAGGGGCCGCAAGCCGCCATCCTGCTCGCGGTTGAACTGGATGAACACCAGGTTCCACACCTCAAGCACGTCGGGATCGCCTGAGTTGACGAGCTTCGCGGCATCGCGGCCGCCGATGCGGTCGAAGTGGATCTCCGAGCATGGGCCGCACGGGCCCGTGTCGCCCATCTCCCAGAAGTTGTCCTTCATGTTGCCGGGAAGCACGCGCTCGGCCGGCAGGTAGCGGCACCAGAGGTCCCGCGCCTCATGATCGGGATCGAGCCCGCTCGCGCGGTCGCCGCCGAAGTAGGTCGCGTAGAGGCGGGATGCATCGAGGCGGTACACCTTGGTGAGCAGTTCCCACGCCCAGTCGATCGACTCCTGCTTGAAGTAGTCGCCGAACGACCAGTTGCCGAGCATCTCGAAGAAGGTGTGGTGGTAGACGTCCTTGCCCACGTCCTCGAGGTCATTGTGCTTGCCGCCTGCACGGATGCACTTCTGCGTATCGACGGCGCGCGTGTACGGCCGGGTGCCGCGGCCAAGGAACACGTCCTTGAACTGGTTCATCCCGGCATTCGTGAAGAGGAGCGTCGGGTCCTCGTAGGGCACGACGGGACTCGACGGGACGGCCGTATGGCCGCACCGTGACACGAAGTACTCGATGAAGTGCCGTCTGACGTCTGCCGCGCGCATGAGGTCGGCGAGTCTATGTGGGGGCGTAGACTGCCTCGATGCGCACGCGACGACCCTTCGTGGGCGGCAACTGGAAGATGAACGGGGACCTCGCGGGCGGGGTGGAGCTCGCGGAGGCGGTCAGTGCGGGCAGCCGCGATGCGGTCATGGCCATCGACATGGCAGTGTTCCCCGCATTCCCGTACCTGCAGTCCGTAGGTCGCGCGCTCGGGCACTCCGGGGTCGCGCTCGGCGCACAGGACCTCTCCGCGGAGGCCAACGGCGCCTTCACTGGTGAGGTCAGCGCGGAGATGCTGCTCGACCTTGGGGTGCAGTGGGTGCTCGTCGGGCATTCGGAGCGGCGGCACTCGATAGGAGAGAGCGAGGGGCTCGTTGCGGACAAGCTGCGCATGGCGCTCGAGAGCGGCCTGCGCGCGGTGCTCTGCGTCGGCGAGACCGGGGCCGAGCGGAGGGCTGGTCAGGCGCATGAGGTGGTGTCGCGCCAGCTGACGTCGGCCCTCGGGTCGGTGGAGCGGGAAGAGTGGAGCCGGCTGGTGATCGCCTACGAGCCCGTCTGGGCCATCGGGACGGGGGTTTCAGCCACCCCCAGCGATGCGCGCCAGGCCCACCAGGAGATCCGGTCGACCCTCAAGTCCCTGTATGATGCGGAACTCTCCGAAGCGGCGCGCGTGGTGTACGGCGGCTCGCTTTCGCCCGGCAATGTGACGAGCATCGTCGCAGAGCCGGGTGTCGACGGCGGACTCGTCGGCGGGGCGTCGCTCCGAGCGGGCGACTTCCTCGCCATCGCGGATGCCATCGCCAGGGCGACCTGACGGCAGTTCACGCGAGGACACACCAATGGGCTACACCTTCACCATCCTCACCCTCCTGTTCATCGTCGCGAGCGTTGCGCTCGTGCTGATCATCCTTGTCCAGAGGCCGCAGGGGGGCGGGCTCGCCAATGCGTTCGGCGGCTCCTCCGGCGGAGGGTCCGACACCGCGTTCGGCGGCCGAACCGGCGATGTGCTCACCGTCTCCACGGTCACGATCTTCTCCATCTACCTGCTGCTTGCGATCGGGCTCAACGTGTTTGACGGCCCGACCCCCGCGAACGCAACTGGTCAGGCGACTCAGGTGCCCGGCACGGGTGCGCCGGCCGCTGGCACGCCTGCTCCGGCCGGAACTGCCCCTGCACAGCCTGACGCCGGCGCCACTCCTGCGGCGAACACTCCGCTCGGCGGTCCTGCGCAGCCCACCGCGACCGCACCGGCACCCGCTGCACCGGCGCCCGCGCCCGCTGCCGCGCCTGCTCCCGCGGCATCCGCCGCACCTGCGCCCGCACCTGCGGCTCCCGCACCTGCCTCACCTGCACCTGCACCTGCGCCCGCACCTTCCGCGACGCCCTGACGTGCAGCGGCTCACGCAGCCGTCCTCGCCATGATCCGCTCGATG
>JBIIIL010000006.1:0-27971 GCA_044234825.1 Phycisphaerales bacterium | reverse complement strand
TCACGCTCGCGATCCTGTCGATCGCGCTGGTGACCGTGCAGGTTGGTGTGGTGATGCGGGGCGGTGCTCTAGCCATCGCATGGGCTGCGATGGGCGCGGCGGCGATTCTTGTCGGCAGGCGCATGGCGCAGCCGTGGACCGCGCGTGTTGGATTCTCGACCGCGATGCTCAGCGTCATCGCGCTGTTCGTCGTCCTGCCTGGCATGGGCACGGCCACCACGGTGATCGAGTACCCGTCAGACCCGTCGCTCGCTCGTGACTCGGCGTGGGCCTTCCGGATGACCGAAGCCCACTGGCCCCCGCTGATGGTGGCGGTGCTGCTGGCGCTGGCTGCGCGGGCAAGCTCGATCGGAAGCGATCCGACGCGCCGCGCGCCGATCTCCTCAGGCGTGCTCGCGGCGTGCGCGATGCTGCTTTGGATCACGCTGTCCTTCTCTGTCGCGTCGGCCTACGCGACCGTCACGATGCTTCTGGCGATCCCGTGCGCGGCGCTCGGCGGCGGTCGTACGGTGTCACTGATCAAGCTCCTCGCCCTGCTGGGGTCGATCATCGCCTCGCTGGGCTGGTTCGCGGCGACGATGTCACGGGTGGCCATGCAGTACGGCACGGACTCGGTGCGGCCCGAGGGCGGGGCGATTGCCGCAGCCCTTGTGGTGGGCGGCTACCTGCTTCTTGGCCAGCGATTCAGGGGCGAGCGCTTTCGCGATGTGGCCACGGCGATCGGGTTCGGATTTGGGCTCGCGGCGCTCACCACGCTGCTGCTCATCGAGCAGCTCGCTGGCCCGAACGCCGGTGACGTGATGCGGGCGACGATCTGGTCATGCGCCGCCATCGCAGTCGTCGCGACCATCGGCGCCTTCTCGGCCAATCGCGCGGGGCTGGAGCACTCGCAGGGCCTTGGGCTGGTGGCGACGGCCCTGGCGGCTGGCGTCGCGCTCTTTGCCATCACCGCCGAGACCCTGCAGCCGCCCAGCGGCGCCACGTGGCTGAACCACTGCCTGATCGCACCGGCCAATGCTGCGCTTGTCGTCTTCGCGCTGTGCGGACTGTCGCTGCGGACCGTCTGCCACGCCAGCGCATCGGCACGGAAGTCCTTCGGCGCGATGGCAGCCGTCACGTGCCTTGTCGGGTCCAGCGCGCTCGTGCTGAGGCTCTTCGACCCCCGCGTCGATCCGCCCTTTGCCACCACCGCGGTGATCCAGCAGTCAGCGCTGAGCGTGTGGCTCGCGATCGCCGCAGTCTTGTTCGTGGTGCACGGATTCCGTTGCCAGGAGCGGCAGATGCGTTGGACGGGCCTTGTCCTGCTTGGGGCAGTGGCGATCAAGGTGCTGCTGCTCGACATGGCCAGCGCAGGCACGATCTGGCGCGTGATCGCGCTCCTCGCGATCGGCCTGCTGCTCGTGGCGACGAGCGCCGTGTACTCGCGCGCCGCGAGGGCGCACGTCCCGGTCACCCCGCCACCGCCGCCACGCTGACGCTAGAAGCGCACGAGCGCCCGAATGCCGAAGATGACCATCGTCTGGTCGGACGAGGTGCCCTGCAGCGGCTGCACCGGATGCTCGATCACCTGCAGGTCCGCCGTGACCTGCAGGGATGCGGTGACCTGAAGCCTGTAGTAGGTCTCGAACGTCATCTGCGTGCCAAGGTCAGCCTGCGGCGCCACGGAGAAGCCGATCGCGGCGCCGAATCCATCGTCCTTGCGCCCGAAGCAGTTCTCGAGCGAGATGCCCGCGGTGGCTTCCTGGCTGTAGGCGGCCACGTCGGGATCCGTGTACCCGATCTGGGCAAAGACGCCGAGGTCAGTCGTGAGGTACTGCGAGCCGTAGAGCCAGAAGCCGGATCCGTCCACCGCGTCGGCCGACGATGTGGACGTGTAGCTCGCATTGGTGGTGTTGAAGCCGACCGCGTAGTTGCCGGGCAGCGATTCGTCGGCGAATGCGGTGATGAGGCCGAGCTCGGCGCCGAACCACCAGAGCCCGCTGTCGAGGTAGTTGAGGCCAAGGTCTGCGGCCTGGTTCGTGGTCGGGTTGGTGGCGATCGCGTTGAAGTAGATGCCGGGCGCCGGAGTGAACAGCAGTCCGGTGCCGAGCATGTATCCCTCGAAGCCCGATGCAGGCACGTCAGTGCCGTCGAAGATCGATGCCAGGAACTGCGACGTCTCGTCGCTGGCGAACTCGATGTTCAGCAGGTAGTCGTTGGGATTGATCTTGCCGACCACGAAGGTGAGGTTGTTGTCGAGGATCCCCTGCTCGTACTTGAAGCGCGCGATGCGGTTCTCGAAACCGGTCCAGTCGCTGTTGATGGACACGTCGGTGCCGACCTTCGTGCCCTCCGAGACATCATTGGGAAACTGGATGGAGTAGCGGTACTGCGCCGTGAAGCGGCCGACTGCACCGCCGCCGAAGTCCCACAGCTTGAGGTCGCCGCGCACGTTGAGCCGATTGATGCCGCTCGTGTGACCGTAGCCGGGCTGGGCGTAGGTCGATGCCTGGTAGACCGTGACGTCGTAGAGGTCCATGCGCAGCGCCAGCTGCGACTGGGCCCAGAGCTCGACATTCCGGCCGGGAGCCAGCGGCGCCTCGAAGGGATCGAATCCGATGAGCGGCATCGGGTCCGGCGTCGCGACCGGATGGCGCTGCGGAGCCCACAGGTTGAAGTCATAGGCCTCACGCGGACCGCTGCCGAAGAGCGGCTGGATGCCAGGCATCACATCAATGCCGGCACGGGCACGCGTGATGGCCATGTCCCTGTGCAGGAACGGCAGCGCCTGGTTGTAGAAGGTCGGGCTGTCCGGCGACTGGGCGTGCGCTGCACGTGCGGCCACGAGCGCGGATGCGCCGGCCGCTACCGCGAGTGGTACAGCTCGACGGAGTTCGACCACTCGGGCTCCCACAGCCTGAAACCGCCCGTGAACGCGTTGGCGTTGTCGCCCGCGCGGCATCCCTCAGGCAGGTCGTTCAGGCTCTTGACGTTGCCTCCGCCGATCACGACGTCATCCGGAAGCAGGGCGGTGCGCAGGATGCCCACCACGGTGTCGACATGCTTTCGCCATCGGCGCTTGCCAAGTCGCTTGAGGCCGCGGAGCCCCACGTAGTCCTCGAATGTGCGGCCCTTGCGGTACGGCATGTGCGCAAGCTCGAGCGGGAGGATGACGCGGTCGGCGATCATGCAGCTGCCCAGGCCAGTGCCGAGGCCCAGGAACAGCATGCGGCCCGACTTGTGGCTGCCCACAGCCTGCATCGCCGCATCGTTGATGATCTTGGTGGGCTTGCCGAATGCAGTGCCGTAGTCAAAGGCGGTCCATCCCCGACCGAGGTTGCTCGGCTCCTTCGACGGCACGCCCTTGACGAGCGGCGCGGGGATGCCGATGGACACGCAGTCGTAGGACCAGCCCTTGGCCGCGGCCTTCACGCCCTCGGCCATCTGCTTGGGCGTCAGCGTCGGGCCAGAGTCGAACTCGCGCTTGTCAGGGTCGCCCGGGATCCGGATCTTGACGTGCGTGCCGCCGATGTCGATGGCGAGGACTGAGGGCATTCCCGCTAGGGTAACGCTCGTCGCGATCGGCTGATGCGCGTCACTTGGCGGGAGCTGCCGGTGCGTTTGCAGGTGCCGCGGGGGGCTCGGGCTTGGCTGCACCATCGCTGCCGGCCTTCACGGGAGGCTGCGTGGGGGCATCGCCGGATGCGGGGCGCACCGGCAGCTGCACCTCGCTCCACTTGTCCTTCATGCGCACGGAAGGGCCGTTGTAGTTCAGCGCTCTCGGTTCGCCGCATGCCTGCCACTGCGGGTTCGCCGCGAGCCAGTCGCGCAGCGTCGCGAGGCCCTCGTTGACCTTCGACATGCCATAGCCACCGCGCATCCCGATCGACAGCACGGTGACGGGCGGGGCGTCAACGACCTTGATGCGTCCATCCTCGCCTGTGGGTCCGAGGTCGGCGGTGCGGTAGAGGAATGACATCGTCCACGTGCCCCTGGATTCGTCGAGCGACTTGCCGTCCTCCGAGGCCATGCCGCGGTAGTCCATCTCGACCGGGCTCGTCATCGCGATGTCCCGGTCCTTGATGTGATTGAAGAGTGGCCAGAAGGCGAGGTTGGACCCGAGGTTGCTGTTCCCTGACGCGGTGACCTCTGCCCGTCGAACCGATGGGTACGTCTTGATCTCCATCGTGCCTGCGGGCGTGGGCGGCGGGTAGCCCTGCGGAAGCGGCGCCTCGATGCGCATGCGGCCAAAGCGCCACTCATCGCCTTCGAGCACGAGCTCAACGTTGTCCGGGACTTCGCCAGCGACTCGCACGCCCTTGCCTGCCTCCGGTGGCGCCGTGGGGATCGAGGGCACCGGTGCCATGGGGGACGTCGCTCCGGATGCGCCACTGGGCACGGATGCGCTGTCTGAGGGTTGGACGAGAAGCGCGGCGGCGAGGATCGCAAAGGTCGGCATGCGATGGCTTCGCCTCGGATTCCCGGCGGGATTCGGCTTTCCGGGGTCCCGGAGCGCGCCTGGCAGGCGATAATCCATCCCCATGTCCACGACCGCGCATGCGGCACCTTCATGGGAGTACTCGCCCGCGCCCGAGTCCACGCCAGTCCGGATCCGGACGGAGCACGGCCTCTTCATCGGCGGACGATTCAGGTCTCCGAAGTCCGGCCGGTTCTTCGACACCGTGAACCCCGCGACTGAGGCGGTGCTCACGCGGGTGGCCGAGGCTGATGACGCGGACGTGGCGCGCGCCGTGGAGGCCGCGTCGCGTGCCGCGCGCAAGTGGCGGCGCGTGCGACCCATCGAGCGCGCCAAGTACCTGTACCGGATTGCGCGGCGCATCCAGGAGCGCGCGCGCGAGCTTGCCGTGCTCGAGACCATGGACAACGGCAAGCCCATCCGCGAGACGCGCGACGAGGATGTGCCGCTGGCCGCGCAGCACTTCTTCCATCATGCGGGATGGGCGGACAAGCTCCATGAGGCTGTCCCCGGCTGCGGTCCCGACGGACCCGAGCCCGTGGGCGTCTGCGGCCAGGTGATCCCGTGGAACTTCCCGCTGCTGATGGCCGCATGGAAGCTGGCGCCAGCACTCGCCTGCGGGAACACCTGCGTGCTCAAGCCGGCCGAGACGACGCCCCTCACGGCGCTGCGGCTTGCCGAGATCATGCAGGAGGTCGAGCTTCCGGATGGCGTGGTCAACGTGGTCACAGGCGCTGGCGACACGGGCCGCGCGCTCGTCGACCATCCCGGCGTCGACAAGGTCGCCTTCACCGGCAGCACCGAGGTTGGGCGACGCATCGCGAAGCAGCTCGCCGGCCGCGCCACGAGGCTGACGCTCGAGCTCGGAGGCAAGAGCCCGAACATCGTGTTCGCCGACGCGGCGATCGACCAGGCGATCGAAGGCATCATCGCCGGCATCTACGCAAACCAGGGACAGGTGTGCTGTGCAGGCAGCCGGTTGCTGGTCGAGGAGAGCGTGGTCGACGAGGTGGTCGCGAAGCTCCGCCTGCGCATGAGGCACCTTCGCGTGGGCGACCCGCTCGACAAGAACACCGACGTCGGTGCGATCAACAGCGCTGCGCAGCTCCAGCGCATCGGCGGGTACCTGGCGCGTGCAGCGGAAGAGGGCGCCGTGCGGCACGACTGCCATGCTGATCCCCTGCCCCAGCGCGGCTTCTGGTGCCGCCCATGCTTCTTCACGGGCGTGGAGCCTGCGCACACGATCGCGCGCGAGGAGGTCTTCGGTCCGGTGCTCGCGGTGATGACGTTCCGCACGCTTGACGAGGCTGTGGCCCGCGCGAACAACACCGCATACGGACTGAGCGCAGGCGTGTGGACGAGCCGGGGCTCGCGTGCCTACGAGGTGGCCCGGCAGCTGAATGCCGGCGTGATCTGGTGCAACACCTTCAACCGCTTCGACCCGAGTGCGCCATTCGGCGGATACCGGGAATCGGGATTCGGGCGCGAGGGCGGCCGCGCGGGACTTGCGGAGTACCTGCGCTGAGCGGCGCACAGGAGCACGAGCACATGGCAGCGAACACCGATCGGGCGCCCATCACCAAGACGTGGAAGCTCTTTGTGGGCGGCGCGTATCCGCGGTCGGAGTCCGGCCGCGTCGTGCCGCTTGCCGATGACCGCGGCGACGCGGTGGCGTACGTGGCCGCAGCAACCCGCAAGGACCTGCGCGATGCGGTCGAGGCTGCGCGCAGCGCGCAAGGCAAGTGGGGATCATCGACCGGATACCTGCGCGGCCAGATCCTCTACCGGCTTGCGGAGATGATGGAGGGGCGGAGGACGGAGCTCGTGGATGCGCTGCGCCACGGCGCTGGAGCGCCGAGTGCGCGCGCGGCCGCACGCGAGGTGGACGCATCGATTGACCGCGTCGTCAGCGTGGCGGGATGGTCGGACAAGCTCGAGTGCGTGGTCGGCGGGCGCAATCCGGTGGCCGGTCCATTCGAGGTGGTGTCGCGCGTGGAGCCGACCGGCGTCGTCGCCGTCGTGGCGCCGCGCGAGCCGGCGCTGCTCGGGTTCGTGTCGATGATCATGCCTGCACTGGCCAGCGGCAATGCCGTGATCGCGATCGCGTCCGAGCGCAATCCCGTGCCGGCGCTGGTGATCGCCGAGGCCGCCCCGGGATCGGACATCCCAGGCGGCGTGCTGAACATCCTGACCGGGTCGGCACGCGAGCTCGCGCCTGCGATCGCCGCGCACCGCGACATCGACGCGGTCGCGGCGTGCATGGACGAGGCCGGTGGATTGCCGAAGGCCCGTGCGGGCAAGTCGGCACCCAAGGACACCGATCTGCCCATCGCCGCCATGCTGCGCGCGGGCACCGCCGAGAACATGAAGCGCGTGCATGTCGCGGATGCGCGCATGCGGTGGGATGACCGCCACTGGACGAGCTCTCGCGCCTTCGAGGGCGTGACCGAGATCAAGACCGTGTGGCACACGGTGGGCGACTGACGTCGCCTCTCGCAGCGCAGGCTGCTCGCGAGCGCCGCACACCAACTGATACCCTGCCCTGCATGTCAACGCGGCTGCTTGTGGCGGCGGTGCTGATGCTCGTGGGCGTGAGGCTCTATGCGGCAGCGACGGATCGCGTGCAGGAGGTCGGGCGAAGTTCCGTGCCAGCGGCGGCGAAGGAGTCAGCGCCTGATGGCGATCTCCCCCGCGCGCTCATCTTCACGCGCACTGCAGGGTTTCGTCACGCGTCCATTCCCGATGGCGTGAAGGCGCTGCAGCAGCGGGTCGGCCGCTCACGGCAGGTGCATCACACGGAAGATCCCGCGGCGTTCACGGCAGAGGGGCTCAAGCCGTACCGCGCGATCATCTTCCTCTCCACGACTGGCGATGTGCTCAGCGAGGCTCAGCAGCAGGCGCTGACGGATTGGGTGGTCGCAGGCGGAGGGTGGATCGGCATCCATGCGGCTGCGGACACGGAGCACCAGTGGCCGTGGTACGGCGAGCAGCTCTGCTGCGCGCGCTTCGTGACGCATCCTCCAGTGCAGAGGTCGACGGTGATCGTGGAGGACCGCACGCATCCGTCCACATCGATGCTGCCTGCGCGATGGGAGCGCACCGACGAGTGGTACGTGTACGACCGCTCGCCGCGGGCGGTGACTGGCGTGCGCGTGCTCGCGTCCATGGATGGATCGACGATCACGGGACCGCGCATGGAGGCCGATCACCCCATTGCGTGGTGCCGTGACCTTGGCTCCGGTCGTGCGTGGTACACCGGCGGCGGCCATACGCGGGAGAGCTTCTCCGAGCCGCTCTTCATGGATCACATCGAGGGAGGCGTGCGGTGGGCGGCGCGCCTCGCGCAGGACATGCCCCCGGAGAATTCACGTTGAGCCTCACGCCAATCCCCGCAGATCCGGAGCCGATGCTGCCAGCGGCGCCGGCGTTCAGCGTCTCGGCGACCATCGAGCTCGCCAAGGGCATCCTTGCGCGCGGGTTCACGGCGCTTCTGCTGTGCTCGCTCATGCTGCTCGCGGCGCAGGTGCCGCCGCAGATGCTGGCGATGGCGCAGGCGATCTCGGCGAGCATGGACCGTGACGAGCAAGGCGCGGGCGGGCCGATTGGGTCGGGCACACGCGACACCAAGTCCGGAACAGCCATCGCGGACATCAATGTCCTAGGCCAGACGCAGCAGCTGCGCATGGAGGAAGTCGATGATGGCACCGCGCGTGGCGCCCTGCGCAAGCTGCTCCTCTCGGACGGCCCCGACCCGAGCCCGCGCACGGCTGCGCTCGGATTCGCATCAAGCTGCTTCAGCATCCTCTGGGGATTCGGGGTTCAGTTGCCGCTGTCCGTGGGTACGTTCCTCATCGCGATCCGCATCGCGCGGGGCGAATCGCCGGGGATCGCGGAGATCCTCCGCGGATACCGGCGGCTGCTCGCGCAGTGGGGTGCGGTGATCCTGCAGTACGTGGCATCGATGCCGATCTATGCAGTGGCGGCCGCAATGCTGGCGCTCTCGGTCGTGCTGTTCCTGTTCCCGTCGACGCTCGAGGAGACCTTGCCCGCGGTCACCGTGGGAGCCTCGGTCATCGGCGTGGTGCTGGTCGCGCTCTCGCTGCCGGTGTTTGTTGTGGCGACCTGGATTGCAGTCCGATTGACCTTCTGCGTGCTCGCTGTCGCCGATCCGGCAATGGGCGGGCTAGGTCCAGTCGCGGCGGTCAGGGCTGCGTGGCGCATGTCGAAGGGCCACGTGCTCGGGCTCATCGGGCTCCTCATCGTCGTGTTCCTGGTCGGGACGGTCACGGCGCTCTGCTGCATGCTGCCGCTGTTCATCGTCGGGATCCCAACGATCTTCGCGATGTTCGCAGCCGCATGGCTGCTGATCATGCGGCGCGAGTGCCCGAGCGCGCCGGAGCTGATCGCGAGAGGTCCCGATGGCACATGGGGCCTGCCCTCGCAGCGGGCACCTGCATTCGATCCATCGGCGCCCGTGCCACCCGACTTCAGGGCATGAGTGGCTCACCTCTCGAGTGGTCCGCAGTTCGCTCATGCGCGGCGGCGGCGCGCGAGCGGGCGGGTGGGGCGCTCGTGACCGCGGGATGGGTGACCTTCGGGGCGATTGCGCTGTGGGTGCTGAGCCAGCTCGCGACCGGATGGGTGATGGACCGCATTGCGCCGCTTCCGGATCCGGATCAGGTCTCGCAGGCGCAGGACATCGCATCGCCACTGGCGCTGCTCGTGACTGTGGCGATACGCCTCCTTGGCGTGGGCGTGCAGCTCGCGGTGTTCTGTGCGCTGCCGCTACCTGCCCTCTACGGCATGGCATGGATCTGCGTGCGCGCAAGCCGCGGGCATCCGGTGTCCGCATCGGACATGCTCGGTCCTCTGCGGCGCATCGGATCGTTCGCGGGCGTCGTGGTCCTGCTGACGATCGCCGTGGCGATCCCCTTTGCGCTCTGGGCACTCGCGATCGTGGTCGCTGGCGTCATCATCACGATGCTCGCGATGTCTGATGGCGTGGAGGGGCTCGACCTCACGATCCGCATCTGGTGGGCGTCCGTGGCGCTCGCAGTGCCCTTCGTGCTGGCGTCGCTCTGGATCCAGTGCCGCTGGATCTACGCGCCGCTTGCGGTGGCGGATGGCATGGGCGTGCGTGAGGCGATGCGGGCAAGCTGGCGCATCACTCGCACAGGCCGCGCGCTCGTGTGGACGCGCATCGCGGGCGCCATGCTGGGCTGGGCCATCGCAGGCATCGCCATGATGGTGCTTCCGCTGGCGTGGATCGGGCTGCCGCGCGTGGCGGCGTACTTCGCGTCGGGCTATGCGCTTGGCCTGAGTGCCGCGCAGAGCGGACATGCGGGATCCGCGCACGGCTCGCAGTGAGCGGTCGCGTCGCCGGGGCCACCGAGGGTGCGCACTGCAGCGCCTTCGAGGATCGATGCCGCATCGTGGCTCTCGCGCAGGCTCATCCAGGCGGGCAGGCGCACGTGCATGTCGATCCAGTGCTCGCGGCCATCGTGCCGCGACCGCACCTTGTGGAAGGAGCAGATGCGCGGCGACTGGCCTTGCGGCCCGACATGCGACGCGAGCAGCCGCTCAAGCGCCTGCTGGTCCCGGTCATCGCGCCTGTCCATGAGGTTGTCGAAGCTGCGCCACACCAGCCGCACGCCCATGCCGCCAAGCACAAGCGCGATGACAATCGCAGAGGCCGGATCGATCCACCACCAGCCAGTCGAGGTCACCGCCATGAGGCTGGCGACCACCGCGACCGTCGTGATGAGGTCCGAAAGCAGGTGCATGCCGTCGCCCTTGAGCGCCGCAGACCCAGTGCGTGAGCCGATCGAGAGCAGGATGACGGCCATCACGCCATTGATCGCGCCGGTTGCGACGACGAGCCACAGGCCAATCCCCGGATTCGAGAGCTCATGCGCGCCGCTGATGAGCGAACCCGTCGCCTGCACCACGATGGCCACCGCGGCGAAGAGGATCATGCCGCCCTCGATGGATGCGCTGATGAACTCGATGCGACCGTGGCCGTAGGGATGCGTGGCGTCGGCGGGTCGGTGCGCGATCCGGATCGCGCCGAGCGCCATGAGGCTCGCTGCGACATTCACCAGCGCCTCGAGCGCATCGGAGAGGATCGCATCCGAGTCGGTGACGAACCATGCGACCAGCTTGATGGCCATGCACACCACAGCAACGATCACCGCGGCGATGGCAACTCTCGTCTCAAGCGCCCGCATCGTGCGCACCCTACCATCGCGCGATGGCATTCAATGGCGATCGTGATCGAGGGCCTCGGCAGTTTCGTGGCGGCAGCGGAGGCGGCTCTCGCGGCCCGAGGCGCTTCGGCGGCGAGGGTGGAAGCGGCGATCGAGGAGGCGGCGCACGTGGACGGGGATTCAGCCGCGGAGGCGCTGGCGGATTTGGCGGCGGCGCGCGCGGCGGCGGTGCGCGCGGCGATGGCGAGCGCGGCGGCGGATTCGGCCGGCGCGGTCCCGCATCGCGTGGCTCGGGCGACCGTGGCGGCTTTGCGCCTCGCGGTCCGGCATCGCGCGGCTCGGGCGACCGTGGCGGCTTTGCGCCTCGCGGTCCATCGGCGCGATCGGATCGCGGCGGATTCGCATCTCGCGGTCCGGCGTCGGGTCGCGATGGCGAGCGCGAGGGATTCGCGCCGCGCAGCACCGCATCGCGCGGCGCAAAGGGCGGCGTCGGCTTCGGTCCGGCGCGGGACGCACGGGCTCCGCGCGGAGATTCGCGCAGGGCGATGTTCGGCGCGCGGCGTGACCAGCTTCAAGCAGGGCGCGGACCCAGGGCCGAGTCGCGCGAGCGCGGTCCGGGCGCGCGCGTGGCTGGGCTGCGCGCCGAGCTCGAGCGCGCGCTGCGCGAGCTGAGCCGCGCCAGTGCGGCCCTGGCTGCGCTCGCTGGCGCCGTGCCATCGGCGGTCGAGCTCGAGCACGCGCGCGATGCCGACCGTGACGCCAAGCTCGTGCCATGGCGCGATGTGCGCGAGGCGCACGACAAGGTCTCGACGCTGCTCACCGTGCTCGAGCGCGTCAAGTTCCCGCCGAAGGCGCCGCGTGCGCCGCGCGCACCGCGACCCGAGCGATTCAGCTCTCGGTGACGTCCCAACGTGACGCGTAGCGCACGGCTCCGGCGATCGCCGGATCCTTCGGGCTCTCGAGGCGGAGCAGCTGACGCACGATGTCATTGGCCAGCGTCGATGCGCCGATCCTGAAGAGGTGCGGGCTCAGCCACTCGTCACCAAGGGTCTCCTTGACCATGACGAGGTAGGCCAGCGCCTGCTTGGCGGTCCGGATCCCCCCTGCCGGCTTCATCCCGATGCGCAGGCCCGTGGCGAGGAAGTGGTCCCTGATCGCCTCGAGCATGACGAGCGTGACCGGCGGCGTGGCCGCGGGCTGCACCTTGCCTGTCGATGTCTTGATGAACACCTCGCCGTCGGCGGGCGTAGGCACGCCAGGCGCGCGGACCGCCGCATCGATCGCAAGGTCGCTCGCGCGTCGGATGGAGTCGTATGAGCCAAGCTCGCCTGTCTCGAGGATCACCTTGAGGTGCGCGGGAGGGCGTCCCGCGGACGCGGCAGCCTGCACGCATGCGATGCGCGTCTGCGCGATCTCGTCGCGGACCTCCTCGGTCCTGCCCGCAAGGAATGTCCCGCGCGAGATCACCATGTCGATCTCGTCGGCACCCGCCGCGATCGCCTTCGCGCAGTCGTCGAGCCGCACGTCGAGCGGGTACTGGCCGCTGGGGAATCCCGTGGCGACAGAGGCAATCTTCACGGCGCTTCCCGCGAGCGCCTCGCGCGCGACGCCCACGAGCGCCGGATAGACGCAGATCGCCGCAGCGGCCGGCAGTGGCGGATCGAAGCGATGCTCGCTCGGGTGCAGCGCCTTCTGGCACAACGCGCGCACCTTGCCCGGGGAGTCCTTCCCCTCGAGCGTGGTCAGGTCGACCATCGACAGCGCCATGCGCAGTCCCTGTCGCTTCGATGATGCCTTGATGGACCGGGTGCCGAAGCGCGCGGCGCGCGCCTGCAGTGTCACCGGATCGACAGGCCTTGCGCCCAACTCACTGCCTCGGCCGCGCGTTGCGGAAGACCTGCGGCAGCGGCTCCGCGGTCCGGAGGATCAGGCCCCGCTTGTCTGTCGCATTCTCGATCGTGTAGACGAAGAGCGTCTCGGAATGGTTGTCGAGCACGTACACGGACTCGTTGAACTGGGTGGACGAGCCGTCGCCATTGGTGAGCGTGAGCACCTGCATGCCGCCTGCCGCGACCGCTGCAGGATTGCCTGCGTCAGCCGACGGCGTGATGCGGCCGGCGGACATCACGAGGAGCCCTGCGAGCACGAACGCGGATGCCCAGAGCGGCGCAGCGGCGCCGAGGCCATGGCCGCGGCGAGGACCGCGTTCGCTCCCCTGATCCGAGCCGAGGCTGCCGGGCGCGCTCATGGCCGGACCCTCTGCGCCGTAGCCAGGTCTGCCGCAAGGTTGCGGTACCCGAGGCCCTGGAACTGCTTGGTGCGCTCGTTCCACATGAGCGCGATCAGCTCCTGGTCCGTCTCGTTGACGATGTAGACGACCCCCTGCGACACGCCCATGAGGGTGCCGCCAGTCATCGCATAGGAGGCTCGCGTCCTGCTCATCGCCTGCGCCTGGGCCCGCGGTGACCACTCCACCCACGCAAGCGCGGCAATCAGGAGCCCGTTGAGCGAGATCAGCGCCGCAATGGACGAGCGGGTCATGCTCGGCTAGTCCTGGTGGCTGCGCTTGGACGGGTACAGGCTGACCGCGAGCACTGCGGCCACGAGCAGGAACATCGCCGCATAGCCGATCCAGGCCGGGGCCGTGTTCTGGACGCTCGGCTGGCGCGGCGCGTTCGCGTTCCCCTGCGCGAGCGCAGGGGCCGCTGCGGCGATGGCGGCGCACGCCGCGCACATGAGTCGCGAGAGTGTCATCGTGCATCCATCCTAGCGTGCAGCATCCGACGGGCCATCAGCTCTTCACGAGCCTGCACCGCATGCGATCGGCGGGCACCCTGCTCATCGCATTGCGGGTGTCGACGACGAGGCGAGCATGTTCGGCCACCATCCGGTAGTCCACCGCATCATGGTCGGTCACGATGAGCACGCAGTCCGAAGCCGCGAGGGTTGCGGCGCTGAGCGGCACGGAGTCGAGGTCAACGCGGTACTTCCGCATCGACGGGAACTTGGGCAGGTGCGGGTCGTGGTAGCTCACGTCCGCGCCGCGGTCGCGCAGCAGCTCGAGGATCTCCGCGGAGGGGCTCTCGCGCGGGTCGTCGATGTTCTTCTTGTACGCGATGCCCATCACGAGCACCTTCGCGCCCTTGACCGCCTTGCCGTCGTCGTTGAGCGCGTGCTGCACGCGCTCGATCACGTAGTGCGGCATCGCGGTGTTGATCTCGCCCGCGAGCTCGATGAACCTGGTGGTGCGGCCGATGGCGCGCGCCTTCCATGTGAGGTAGAAGGGATCGATCGGGATGCAGTGTCCGCCGAGGCCCGGGCCTGGGTGGAACGCCTGGAAGCCGAAGGGCTTCGTGCTCGCCGCGGCGATCACCTCCCACACATCGATGTTCATGTCGGTGAGCACGACCTTGAGCTCGTTCACGAGCGCGATGTTCACGGCGCGGTAGATGTTCTCGAGGAGCTTCGCGCTCTCGGCGACCTCGGCGCTCGAGACGCGGTGCGCCTCCTTCACGACGCGCGAGTAGAAGGCCATCGCGAGCTCGGTGGCGACGTCATCGACACCGCCGACGAGCTTGGGGATGTGCTGGGCGGAGCGGCCCATGCTGCCGGGATCCTCGCGCTCCGGGCTGTACGCAAGGAAGTACTGCTCGCCGCAGGCCAGCCCGCGCGCATCGAGGATCGGCTTCATCTCGTCGCGCGTCGTGCCCGGGTAGGTCGTGGACTCGAGGACCACGAGCTGGCCCTCGCGCAGCACTGTCGCCACAGTCCTGGTGCTCTCGATCACGTACAGCAGGTCGGGCTCGCGGTGCGGCCCGAGCGGGGTCGGCACGCAGAGCAGGATCACGTCGGCGCCGCGCAGGTCAAGCGGGCTTGACGTGGGCGTGAACGACTTGTCGTCGCGAAGCTCCGCGAAGAAGGTGTCGCCAAGATGGAAGATGTAGCGCTCGCCCGACCGGAGCGCCTTGATCTTGCGCTCGTCGACATCGAACCCGATGACCGGGAAGCCCGAGTCGCGGATGGCGCGCACAAGCGGAAGCCCGACATAGCCCAGGCCCACGACGCCGATCACGGCGGTCTTGCGCTCGATTCGGCTGAGGAGGTCGCGCGCGACTGCGCTCATGGCGGTTGACGTCGTTGCAGAGTGCGTGGTGGCGCTGTGGTTGCTCATCTGGTGCTGTCCCCCTTCGGTTCGGGCGGTGCGGTGACCTTCATCTTCCCGTTCATCATGCGCCAGTGGCCCGGATAGGTGCACACGTAGGGATACGTCCCTGGCTTTGCTGGCGCCACAAACCATACCTCACCGCTGGACCCCGGATCCACAAGTCCCATCACGGCGAGCACCTTTTGGGAGTCCGGAGTGAAGTGACAGGCCTTGCCCGCGGCAGTCTCCCCCATCTTGTCGCCGGCGATGCCGATCTCCGAGAGGGCGCCTGGCGTGACGATGAGCAGGTTGTGCTGAAGGGTGTCCGGGTTCGACAGCGCGATGCACAGGGGCGTGCCCGCGGCCACGGTCAGCTCTTTCGTGTCGTACACCATGCGCGAAGGCACCGTGGCCATGGCGATGCGCCGCACTGCGAATCTCCCGGATCCGGCAGGGCGCGCCTGCTCGGGCATCGCGTCGATTGCGCGAATGGCGATGATCTGCGCGGCAGGCGCCTGAGCATTGGCTGCGCTCGAGAGCAGCGCCGACGCAAGATCAGGGTTGACGGGCGCGGTCAGCCTCTCCCCAAGCGCTCTCGCAAGCGTCACGTAGTGGCGGAGCCGCAGATCGCGCATCGGCATCGGCGCTGCGCGCGACAGGAGCGCGACCAGCGGATGGGTGCCCTGCTCGGTCGCAAGCGCCTCCAGCGCCGCCATGCGCTGCCCTTCAGTGGAGGAGGGCTCGTCGAGCGGCGCGGCTGCGCCGCTCAGCGCGGGGATCGAGGCTGGGGGATCCTGCGACGGCGCAGCGGCAGGAGCGGCAGTCGGCCCCTGCGACTGCGCGAGCGCTGAAGGCAGCGCCGGCGCACAGGCAATCGCGGCGATGGTCGCTGTGAGGGTGCTGGCGCGAACACCACGGCGCATCCTGCCGATGGTACACCCCACCCATGCATGATTCGGTCACAGTGCGCGTCCACGGCGCTGCGGGAGAGGTGACTGGCTCGTGCTACGAGCTGCGCACGCCGCGTGCGAGAGTGCTCCTCGACTTCGGCATGTTCCAGGGATCGCTCGCGCAGGAGGCGCGCAACCTGACGCCGCCCGATGTCGACTTCGCGGATGTGGACGCGGTGGTGGTGACCCACGCGCACGTGGATCATGTGGGCCGGCTGGGCATGCTTGATGCGCTGGGATTCGAAGGGCCGATCGTGTGCACCGCGCCCACCGCGGACCTGCTGCCCCGAGTGCTCATCGGATCGGCGACGCTGCAGCGCGTGCGGCTCGAGGAGCACGCGAGCGGCACATTGCCGGACGCGCGCGTGGTGGAGCCTGCGCATCTGGTGACGCCGCGCGCAGTCCGCACGGCACCGCCGCCTGTGATGTTCGGCCACCGCGCGGCCGAGCGCATGGCGCGCCGCATCGAACCGGTCCCCTACCGGACATGGACCTCGGTGGCTGAGGGCGTGCGCGTGCGCCTGCACGATGCGGCGCATGTGCTCGGTGCCGCGTGCGCCGAGTTCGAGGTCAGCCGGCCCGGACGCGATGCGGCACGGATACTGTTCAGCGGCGACATCGGGCCGGCGCGGCATCCGCTGCTCGCGGCGCATGGGCGTGTGGATCGTGCGCCGGACCTCGTCGTGATGGAGTCCACGAATGGCGGTCGCCGCTTCAGGGGCGAGGATCCGTGGGACGCGATGCGCACCATCGTCGAGACCGCGGTGCGCCGCGGTCAGCGCGTGATCATCCCGGTGTTCGCGCTCGGACGTGCGCAGTCGGTGCTTCAGCTGCTGACGCGCGCATCGCGTGGCGGGCTGCTGCGCGGCACGCCCGTGTACCTCGACACCGCGATGGCCGTACGGGCGAGCGACCTGCACATGAGGTACCCCGACCTTCTGGCGGACGGGCCGCAGCGCGATGTGCGCGCGGGACGGAGCCCCCTGCACTTCGACGAGCTGCACAGCCTGACGTCGCGCCGCGAATCGGAGTCGCTGGACCGGGTGCATGGCGCGTGCATCATCATGGCCGGCAGCGGATTCTGCGACGCTGGGCCGATCCTTCGTCACCTGGCCCATGCGATCGACCGCGAGGATGCGCGCATCGTGTTCACCGGGCACCAGATCGAGGGCCTGCTCGGCGACGGCATCATGCGCGGCGCGACGCGCGTCGAGATCAATGGAGCGCAGCGCGAGGTGCGCGCGCACATCGATCGCATCGAGGGCGTGTCTGGCCACGCTGATGCCGATGACCTCATGGACTGGGTCGAGTCGATGCCTGGCCGCCCTGCCAAGCTCGCGCTGACGCACGGCACGGATAGCGGCCGAGCCGCATTTGCCGCGGAGCTCTCCTCGCGGCTCGGCATCGATGCGCTGATGCCCTCGATCGGCGACGTGATTGCGGTGTGATGCCGCGGCTGCACTGGCCGCGCGACGTCGACGGCGCTGGCGTCGCGCTCGGATGGCGGTGCCTATTGCGGCGTGATGCTCGGCGGCGATGCGCGAGTTCGCGATGACCGGTTACGCCGATGCGCCCGTCTCGATCGAGAAGAGCCTGTCGAATCCCATGCGGGCGAGCAGCCCCATGAAGTCGGCGGTGGGCTGGGTCATGCAGAGCTCAACCTTTGCATCGCGGCACGCGCGGTGAAGCCTCAGGAGCGCCTCGAAGCCGGCGCTCGACATCGCGAGAACGCGCGACACGTCGAGACGTGCACGTGTCGCATGCGGGTCCCGCGCGGCGATGGCGCGCTCAAGGTGAACCTGCAGGCGATTCCCGGCCTCCGCCGAGATGACCTCGCTCATGATCGCCATCTCGAGGGTGTTGCCCCTCGTCACAACGTGCAGCAACTCACTGTTCATGGTGATGCGTCCTGATGTTCATCGGCCGCGCGGCCGTTCCGATGCCTCAAGATCGAATCCAATTCGCTCCATGAGCCCCTCAAACTGGCTGTGCGACGCAAACTTTATGGTGATGGCGCCTGATCCTGGCTTGCGCCCCGTCTTGAGCTGGACGTCGGTGCCGAGGTGCGCACCGATCCGGCGCTCGAGGTCGGCCACCTGCGCGGAAATGACGCGACCCGTCGCTGGCAAGCGACCAGCGGTGACGCTCCCCGGCGCGCGAGACGAAGTCTGGCGAACCACGATCTCAAGTTCTCGGACGCTCATGCCGTCGTTCACGATGCGCGCCACAAGGCCCTTTCGGACTGATACGTCCGATAGTCCTAGAAGCGCCTTCGCATGGCCGGTGGAGATGGCCCCTTCTCGAAGCGCGCCCGCTGTATGCGGATCCAAGTCGTTGAGCCGCAAGAGATTGGCAACAGTCGATCGGTCAAGACCCACACGCGTGGCCAAGTCCTGCTGCGACAGCGTGAACTCATGCATGAGCCTTTGCAGACCGTGGGCGCGCTCCATCGGGTTGAGATCCTCGCGCTGCACGTTTTCGATGAGTGCGAGCACCGCAGAGGTTCGATCATCGACGCGCTGCACCAGGGCTGGAATGGTCGAGCGACCGAGCAAGGTGAACGCTCGCAGTCGCCGCTCGCCGGCAATCAACTCATAGAGTTGGATGCCACCCGGCTCGGTGATCGTTCGTGATGCGCGGACAACGATGGGTTGCAACAGACCATCCTGGCGAATGGAATCAGCGAGGGCTCTCAGGGCCGCATCGTCGAACCGTTCGCGGGGCTGACGCGGATTACGTTGGATGCGGGCGATGGGGATGTTGACGACCGTCTGATCGCTACCGGTGTTCCACGTGGAACGTGGATCAGTGGAAGTCGCATCTTGCACCGATGTCATCATCCCGGTCGGATGCACCTGAACTGGTTCCGGCGGGGGCGGCACAGGGATGGTCGCGCCGGTCCGCCCTGGAGTCGCGGAGGTGGGCGCCGCATGAGAGCGCGTCTCGCTCATGGCTGCAGATGCGGATCCCACCGGTGCGCCGGGCCGAATGCTCGCCGGAGTCTGCGGGATCGAATCAGGGTTCGCAATGGGCGTCGCAGGCAGCTTGGGCTCAGCCATCACCGAATCGGCCCCGGCCGATTTGGGACTAGCGGTCGAACCTGGTGTGCGCGGCGTCGCGGCTGGGATCAGGGCTCCGAGGCCACGCCCCAGGCGTGATACCGGTGCCGACTTCTTCGGCGCACTCTTCTGATCCGGACCAGACCCGTCACCCTCTGGACTTCGAAAGAATGGCGCGGGGGATCCGTAGGTGTGTGTCATGGCGTCCATGCCTCCAATCTGTGGGTTAAAGACCGGGAGTGTATCAGTTCGAAGCGAACGGCATCGCGTTCCACGTGGAACATCGCTACAAATGACCCGCGATTCATTAACAATGGTTATAAGACGTACAGTCAGATTCCATCGAATCTGGGCACCTCCCGTTCAGTCACCCCTCCAGAGTCTCGATCAAGCCCACATGAGACTCGTCTCGACTTCGCCCGCCAGATCATCCGCCGTCTCGCGCCCCAGTCGCGCAGTGCCGCTTGCGCCCGTTCAGCCATCCGTCACTCCGACTCGGCGGGGCAGGGCGGACCGCCCAGCGGAATCAGCCTGTGCGGCGTGGCAGGCCGCGCGGGCCGCTCGAGCTCGCGCGATCGCTTCATGGGCGAGCGATCTCCTCGCACTGCGCGCGTGCGGCGTCGCGAGCGACCACGTGTCGTTCGCGGGCTGTGGCATCGAGACCCCCGGGGCCATGATCGGCGAGTCCGACTGACATCCTGGCCGTCATCGCCCGATGAGTTCCGACTCACGGATCAGCTGTCAATGGATTGTGCCTCACGCCACGCGTAGAGTCCGCCGCGTTGGTGCGCATCACCCATTCCCATATCCGCGTACAGGAGTCGCTCATGCTCTGCTGCCTTTCGAGTCGTCCGGTCATCATGCTGTCCCTCTCGGCCTGCGCCATTGCCGCTGGCGCATCGATCGCGCTGCTTCGCGCTGAGGCGCAGGCCACCGCCGGGGCATCCTCGGCCGCTGCAGCACAGGCCCCTGCGACGTCCTCGGGTCCGGTGACATATGAGGTGGATGATGTCCACTCGATGGCGCTCTTCCGGGTGCAGCATCTCGGTGCCGGGCAGTTCTGGGGACTCTTCAACGACATCAAGGGCACGGCGACCTACCAGGCGGGCAAGTCACTCGCGATCGATGTGTCGATTGACACCGCGAGTGTCGATAGCGGCAACTCGAAGCTTGACCAGCATCTCTCGAGCCCCGACTTCTTCGACGCGAAGGAGTTCCCGTCCATGACGTTCAAGAGCGTCTCGAGCGAGATGAAGTCGGCCAACATGTGGCAGGTGACCGGAGACCTCACGATGCGCGGCACAACCAAGCGGATCACCGTGCCGGTCGAAGTGACGGGCGTGTCCGACACGCGCATGGGTGCACGAGCCGGATTCGAGGCCGTCTTCTCGGTGAAGCGAAGCGAGTTCGGAATCAGCTACGGCGTGGAGGGCGGCTCGCTGGGTGACGACACGCGCGTCATCGTCGCTATCGAGGGCGTGAAGCCTGACGCTTCCGCCGGAAAGTGATCCGGCGCTCACGCGCAGCGGCGCATGACGCCTGACCAGCTGTTCCTGCGAGCGGTCCTGATGCCGGCGTGCGCGGGCATCGTGCTGCTGCTCGCCCCATCATCCCCGTGGGCACGGGTCGCAGATCGCGCTGCCCTTGACGGGCGAAGGGAGTCGTGGCTCTCCGGCGCGGCGTGCGCGCTCGCGGTGTGCACGTCGCTCGTCGTCACGGACGGTTGGCCATGGTCAGCCGCTTGGAGCTCGTGGAAGTTGATCTACGCATCGGGGGCAATCGTCGCGGCCGCAGGCGCAGCGGTCGCCGTGCGAGGCGTTCCGCGTGGCGAGACTGTTGCGCTCGCCGCTGCCGCTGCGGTGCTCTGGTACCGGGTGCCTGAGGCACGCGAACTTGGTGTCCGCGTGATGGCCGCGGCGGTTGCTGCTGCCATCGCACTGGGCGTCTGGCGGTGCGCGCGCAGGGCGCCTGCATGGGCTAGTTCAGCCGCAGCGATTCAGGCCCTGGTGCTGTCGTCGATCATGGGCGCATCAGGATCGTCGAAGGTGGCTGCGGCCGCAGCGGCGCTCGCGCTCACGCTCGCCACGGGCGCTGTGGCGATGCGCGTGTCGCGCACGTTCTCGTGCGCGTCTGGCGCGGCGCTCGCGAGCGGGGGCCTGGGCGTCGCGTTGGCGCTCTACGGCCGCGGATACCACGAGGGCATCGCGGGCTGGATCTGGTGGGGTGTCGCCGCGCTGCCCGCGGTGCTGTGCCTCCCATGGGCGCTTGCGCCCGGCGCACGCCGGACGGCGTGAGCATGGGCGGTCGTCGCGACGATTCACGGTCGAGGTTCGGGAGGTTCACGCCGAAGAAGTCCGAGCGTGCGGACGTCGATGCGCAGCGCGCGGCAGAGGACGCCCTCAAGGAGCGGGGTGTGCATCACTCTGCGCTGCGCAAGGCCGCGCTCGATGCGCTGCGCGCGCGGGAGGAGGGCGCCCCGGCGTCGCACCGCACGCTGAGCGAGCGGAGCGTGCTGCTCGGCGTCGACCTCGGTCTCTCGACGGGACTCGCCGTATTCAACCGCGACGGAAGGCTCGTCAAGGTGCAGAGCCAGCGCTTCGCGTCGCGCGACGCGCTCCGTCGCGGCATCTCCGACATCATCGCATCGATGGATCACCTGGCATGGGTCGTCGCCGAGGGCGGGGGACCCATCGCCGAGGTGTGGGAGCGTGCTGCGCAGTACCGCGGCGTTCCCATGAAGCTCGTGCATGCGGAGCAGTGGAGGCCGCGCTTCATGTATCCGCGCGAGCACCGCGACAGCGCGGGCGCCAAGCGCCACGCGATGCGGATGGCGCGCGAGGTCATCGCATGGAGCGGGCTCAAGGGAGTGGGCGAGATCCGCCACGACGTCGCGGAAGCGATCATGGTGGGCCTGTGGGGCGTGATCGAGACCGGATGGCTCGCGGATCCGCCATCGCTCGGTCACGCGCCGCGGTAAGAGGGCCGCGTCGCGGGATGCGCCACGGTGACCGGCTCGGTTCGTGCCGGTGTGCCGCGGCGACCATCGCGGCGCGCGGATCGTGATGTCCGCTACGGCGGCACGGGGGCGGGCACATCGACGTAGCGGTACTTGCCCCGGTTCTCCTGCGCGATGCGCTCGAGGACCTGCACGTTCGCGCCGATGCCGAAGCCGATGGTGTTGATCTGCACCTTGCCCTCGGGATTGAGCCTTGAGATCACGGCGAAGACGTCCGCGTCGCTGTCGAACGCGCCATCGGTGAGCAGGTAGATCGTGTCGGGCTTGAGCTGCGAGAGCGCGATCTCGAGCGCCTGCACCGGATTCGTGCTGCCGGTGACCTGCTCCTCGTCGACCCAGTTCGCGCAGGCCTGCGTGTTCTGCTTCGTGGCAGGCAGCATGCCCTTCTTCGGGTTCTCGATGGCGAACGTGTTGAACAGGATGACCTGGAACTTGTTCTTGCTCGAGAGAGAGAAGATGGACTTCTTCAGCTGGATCTTCAGGTGCGAGATCTTCTCGTCCGCCATGCTTCCGGAGAAGTCGAGGATGTACACCACATTCTGCCCGTCTCCCTTGACCCCCATGAACTCAGGCAGGCCTGGCCTTGCGGCGCCAGTGGCGCCTTCGCGCGCGGGTGCGCTTCCGGTGCCGATGGGGTCGGCCGGCGTTGGCGACGTGGGGGGCTGGGGCACATCCGGCTCCTCGCTCGGAGAGAATCCCAGTTCCGGCACGGCCATCGCGCCGGCGTCGGGCGCATTGTTGCCGCTCGGTTCGGCGACAGTCTGCGGCGTCGTGCCATCGGGTGTGCCCTGAAGCTCCTCCGACTTCCCATCGGGATCCGCGCCCGGACCGTCGCCGCGGAGACCCGAGCCCGGACCGGTGCCTGCGATTCCGGTGCCGGTGCCATCGCCAGTTCCGCCTGCGCCCGAGCTGCTTCCGCTGCCGGTTCCACTGTCGCCCCCGCCGGAACCGGAGCCCGCCTTCCACGGCTCGAGCAGCGTCCAGTAGGCAAGCACGCCAAGCAGCAGCGCAAGCGCGACGCAACCCGCGACGATGGAGTCCCGAGTCACTTTCGGACAGCGATGAGAAGCCGCCTCGTGCACGACTACTGATACCTTATCCACACCCGACCCCGACGCGAACGAAAGGCGCATCAGGGTCTCGTGCCGGGGTACCCGCCGTGCGCAGACGCCTGCTCCATAAGGTCCATTGCCCTCACTGCTGGCACACGTTTCGCACTGAGGAGACGTTGTGGGTGGCTGCGCATCCGGAGCTGCGTGGCGATCCGCTTCTGTCGCCTGACGAGCCCGTTCGCTTCCTGCCAACGCGCTTTGCCGTGTCGGGGGAGGCGCTTGACCAGAATGGATCGAGGTGCCAGAGGCTGGCGTGCCCACGATGCCACCTGGGAGTGCCGCCCGCGCTGATGGAGCACGCGATCCGGATCTTCTCGCTTGTAGGAAGCCCGGGCAGCGGCAAGAGCTACTTTCTCGCCGCGGCCGCCTGGCAGCTGCGCCAGAAGCTCCCGACCACCTTCGCGCTCTCGTTCGCGGATGCGGATCCGCTGTGCAACCGGATCATCTCGGACAACGAGGAGCGGCTGTTCCTCCAGGACGATCCGGATCGGCTCGTCTATATAGAGAAGACCGAGCTCGCCGGCGCCCAGTACGACTCCGTGCAGTTCGACCCTGGCGAGCCCACGCTCTTTCCGCATCCGTTCCTGTTCACCATCCGCCCGATGCGGGAGCACGTCAACGGGCATGGCGCGGATGCGCTGTCAGAGGTGCTCTGCCTCTATGACAACGCCGGCGAGCACTTCCTTCCGGGCGCCGACACGCCGAATGCGCCTGGCACGCAGCACCTTGCGCGCAGCAAGAACCTCTTCATGGTGTTCGATCCCCTGCAGGACGTGCGATTCCGGGCGTCGCTGCGCGGCAAGGTCGCGGACCCGCAGCTCGGCCAGTCCAGCCGTGCCTTCCGCCAGGACGTGGTGCTGCAGGAGATGGTCGACCGCGTGCGCAGGTATGGCGGGCTCAGCTCGGATGCGCGCGTACGGCAGCCGCTGACCGTGATCGTGACGAAGAGCGACGCGTGGGGCCCGCTGCTGATGCCGGGCGTCGACGTCAGCACCGACCCGTACGTGACGGAGACTCGGGCGAACGGCCGCCGGATCGGGCGCGTCGACAAGCGTCGCGTGGAGGACGTGTCTGCGCAGGTCGAGTCGATCATCCGGGATGCGGCGCCGGAGTTCGCCGCGGTGGTGCGCGACAGCAGCGACCGGGTGCTGTACGTGCCGGTGTCGGCGATCGGCAGCTCGCCCGAGCTTGAGTCAGGCAGCGGTCTCCTGAAGGTGCGCCCGCGCGACATCCGGCCGAGCTGGGTCACGGTGCCGTTCCTCTACGAGTTCTCCCGGTGGGGCCGCATCGTGGGTCGTGTCGAGGATCGTGGCGAGGAGCCGATGCGGGGCGAGGGTCCTGAGGAGGGTCCGGACTATGGCGCTTGAGCTCTACTACACGTCCTCGCCTCGCGGATTGCGTCCGGGCACGAGCGGGCTGTGCACCGTGGCGATGACGCGGTCGATGTCCGTGGCGCTTGCGTCAAGGCTCGAGTCGCTCTGCGGATACCGGCCGCCGGGCGAGGATGTGCCGATCGATCGATGGCCTGCGGCGCTCTCGCACTGGATCGTCGACATCGGCGGCGTGGAGCGGCACGTGCTCGCCGCCGTGAGGCCCGTGAGGCCAGACCACACGATGCGCTCGAACACGCTCGCGCACTTCGCGGTGCTGCACACGTCCGAGCTCGACCCCGCGGGTGCGGCGTGGATGCTGGCGCAGCCCGAGACCAGCGCCTCGTCATGGTCGGGCGAGCCGCGCCTTCTTGATGCCGAGCGCGCCATGCCGCGCGGCGGTCCGTCAGGCGCGCGTGCCTGCACCACGTGGAAGTCCGTGGCGGGCGATGCAGGATGGGCGGGCGCTCTCGCCAACGCAGCGATGCTTGATCCGACCAGGCCCGCGACCGTCATCTATCCGGCGGGTGCTCGCCCGCTTGACCTCATCGCCGAGGCGATGTCGCTGCTGCCGGCCGCGTACCGATGGAAGGTGACCTTCACCACATACTTCACGCAGCCGATAGCGGGCCTGCGGTGCACATGGAGGTTCTGCCTCGAGGGCACCAGTGCCGCGACTGCTGCACGGCAGTCTGGCGGACTCGTGATTGACGCGAGTGCCCCGAATCCGTGCACGCGGACGGGAGAGTTCGTGGACGCCGCACGCGAGGGTCGCGACCCAGTGCTTGCGTCGTCGAGCGCTCCGGTTGCCGCCAAGAGGCCGGCGGGTTCGACGCGTGCAGCATCCGCACCTGGTGAAGCAGGTGCGATTCCCTTCGAGCACGACACCGCGAACGATGGCACTGGGCGCAGGGGTCCATCGCGGCGTCCCGTAGGCATCGACGAGCCCGATCCTGCGGTCGCGACCGGAGGTCGCGCAGCGCTCGCCATGGCTGTGGTCACGGCCATCATCCTGCTGGCGATCGTGGCGGTGCTCGCGGTGCTGATGCGAACGATGAGCGCCGAGATCGCGGAGCTCCAAGGCCGCGTTGCGAAGGCAGAGGAGGAGCGCGAGTCGTTCCGCGCATCGGCCGAGGCTTCGGACAGCCTGCGAGCCCAGCGTGATGAGCTGAATGCGCAGCGTGAAGGGACGAACAACGAGCTCAAGGCGCTGCGCGATGCGCAGCTTGCATCGCAAGCGGAGATGGAGCGTCTTCGGTTGCAGCTGAAGCAACACTCCCCGGCGGATACTTCGGACTCGGCCGCACCAAAGCCCATGCCTCAGGATCCCAAGGCACCCGCGCCACCTACCCCTGGGGGGCCGCCATCCGGACAGGAGACAGTGCCGGAATCTGGTGCCTCGGCGCAATCGCAGGGAGACTCTGGACAGCCTCATGCGGGTGCCGGTCCGACGGCGACCAGCAGGGGCGCGAGCACGGTGATTCGGAGAGTCGATGCAGTCCAGCAGCAGCTCGGCGTCTCGAGCGGCGCGACGATCGAGTCGATCGGTGCGCCGAGTGCTCCACCGCTCTTGACGCCTGGGGCAGCGACCCGCGCTGCAGTGCTCCCATGGTCGGCATGCGCAAGTTGCGATGCCCCGACAGTGGCCCTGCAGATCTCATCCGCACTCGAGTCGATTGGGTTCACAGTCACCGATGGTGCGACGCTCGCCTTCAGAGAGGGTGGTGGCGCGCAGCAGCAAAGAGTCGCCACCGCATCAGCCGTCGCATCCGGCCTCGAGTGGACGTGGGATGAGTCTGGTGCGAGCCGGGCCGATCGCTCGTTCGGCAAGCTCGGCCTGCGGTCACCGGGCGCGTGGACGCTCATCACGGGCCAGGTACAGGCCCGGCTGTCATGTGGCGATGGCACGATGCACGAGGCAAGCCTGGGCATCCCAAGTGAGAGGACATGGCCGGTCACGGGCAGGGGGGGAGACCGCATTGAGGTGTCCTTGCCGCGGGCACTCTCGACAGAAGTCGCGGTCGAGTGGGGCCAGACGGTGCTCGCAGTCGGCGAGAGGGTTACGACCATCGACTCGAGTGCCGGCACTGTCAAGGCGCGTCGCATCAGTGCGTCGGGGGCCGACACCGCCACGATCGAACTGACGTGGGCTCCTTCGAAAGATGGACAGCGTGCGGTCGAGTGCTTGAAGGATTTTGAGGCGGAGGTTGCGGAGGAGCGAAGGCTCACTGCCTTGGAAGGTCATGTGTCGCAGTGGATCCAGGCGCTCACTGTGCCGAAGGCCATTGCGCCGGCACAAGGTGCACAGGACTTGGTGACGGCTGGGTACAACGCATGGCGGGCGACGGAGGACGCGAAGCTCAGTCCTGCCGACAAGACGAAGTATGACGCGAAGCCCCTTGCGAAGCGGCTCGAGGAATACAAGGACGCGCTGGTGGATCTGGAGATTCAGCTGCTTCGCGATGAGCTTGCTCACGCAAGATCCGAATGCGACTCGCAGCGCCAGGCGTGGCGCGCGCATGTGGTGAGCGCGACCGTGGCCGTGCGCCCGAACACCGATAGTCCGCCAATCGAGCTGGTGAAGCTGTCGATGGACCTCAAGCCATTGACGCTGCCGTGGACGACGGGTGGAGCCGCAGGGGGCGCTCGGCCGTGATGGGGCTCCTGATGGCCTTTGCGCTTGGTGTGCCGATGCCTCAGGCCGGCGGCGCGAGCCCATCGGCATCGTCGGCGCCGCCACCCCTGACTGCGACGCCACCAGCGACGCCACCAGCACCGCCGCCGGATGTGCCGCTTCAGGTGATTCCGCGAGCCACGTTCAGCTGGAAGTCGGACTCGCTTGGTCAGGTGATCGGCGAGTCGATGGCGTGCCCTCCGCTTCCGGGGCGCGTGAAGTCGGTCGCGCCATCCGCGCCGCTGCCTGCGCCGCTCTCTTCACGGCACTCCGGATCCTCGCTGCGCATCTCCGCAACCGCCGGCAAGGGCCTCTCGCGCGACATCGCGGTGCTCCAGTGGGTCGGTCCGGTCATCACATGGAAGCGCATGCCGGTGCCGTTGGCGCAGTTCGAGCCGTCGCTCAAGGCGCTGGCCGCCTGGATGATGACGAACTTCCTTGTGGTGACCCTCGAGGACGGGTCGGTGGTGCGTGTCGGCACCGAATCCCAGCGCGTCACGGTGACCCTTGGCACTGCGGCGACAAACGCCGCGACGGCTGCGCTTGCGGATGTGCCCGCAGGCATGACGCTGGCGGTGCCCGGCACCGTGCCGATGCCCGAGGGCGGGATGACAGGGTCCGGTCCGTTCCTGATCGAGATGGCCCGTTCGCCTCTTGCAGTCCGGATCGCGACCTACCCGGACACGATCCTCGACATCGAGGTGACTGATGCGCCAGCCCAGCTTCGCGTCAGCGCGATGACTCCGTCGGGTGCGGAGCTCGAACGCGCACTCGCGGAGCTGTCCATGACGGAGCAGCTGCTCAATGGAGCGCCGCCCGACCAGCGAAGGATCCTCGAGATGCAGCGTGCGGAGCAGCAGTCTGCGGCCGACGAGCTGCGCAAGCGGGTGGCCACGGAGCGCATTCGCCCGACGGGCGAGCCCATCAAGGCATGCATCTGGGACCCCGCCGCAGGACGCGAGTTCATCACGATCATGATCGAGG
>JBIIIL010000105.1:0-8670 GCA_044234825.1 Phycisphaerales bacterium | reverse complement strand
AGCGAGGTGACGGTGACCTTGATGGTCCTCCCAGACTGCAACGGGAATGGGGTGCCCGACTATTGTGATGTCGCATCAAACACGGCACCCGATTGCGATGGCAATGAGGTGCCTGACTCCTGTGACATCGCCGCAGGCGCCACGGACATCGACTCCGACGGCACTCCAGATCTGTGCGAGGCCGACTGCAACAGCAACGGCATTCCAGACGACTGGGAGATCCTGCAGGGCACAGCGGCTGATTGCGACCGGAACAGCGTGCCAGATGCCTGCGACCTTGCTGGAGGCGCTCCTGACTGCAACGCCAACAGCATCCCGGACTCGTGCGACATCACTGGTGGCAGTTCAACGGACATCAACCAGAATGGCGTGCCTGACTCATGTGAGGCCGACTGCAACGGCAATGGCCTGCCGGACGATTGGGAGATCGCACAGGGATCGAGTCCCGACTGCAACTCCAACGGTGTTCCGGACGCCTGCGACGTCGCCTCAGGTACGGCAGACGTGGACGCTGATGGGATCCCGGACTCCTGCGAGGCTGACTGCAACAGCAACGGCATTCCTGACGACTGGGAGATCTCTCAGGGCGGCGCCACTGATTGCAACCTTAACGGAGTGCCTGACTCGTGCGATCTGGCCGCAGGCGTCCCTGACTGCAACGGCAACACGACCCCAGACTCCTGCGATATTGCCGGCGGCACGTCTGCAGACATCGACCAGGATGGGACGCCGGACTCCTGCGAGGCTGACTGCAACGGCAATGGCTTGCCGGATGATTGGGAGCTCGCCCAAGGACTGGGTGCGGACTGCAACGCGAATGGTGTCCCGGACCCCTGCGAGGTCACAAGTGGCATGGACCGCGACTGCGATGGGGACGGGCGCCTCGATCGGTGCGAGGTCTTCATCGACGGCACTGCTGATGACAATGGCAACTGCACTCCGGACAGCTGCGAGTATGACCGGGGGGACTTCGGTCTCGATGGCACCACTGATGGCAAGGATCTTGCGTTCCTCATTGCTGCATGGGGTTCGGCAGACCCCTTCTGCGACCTGAACGCGGATGGAGTTGTGGATGGCCTAGACCTCGCCTCGCTGCTCGCCGCGTGGGGACCAACGGGCTACGGGGCATCGTGCACGGCGATACCCACATGGGCGACTCTTGTTGAGTTCTTTCCTGACCCTGCGGTGGTGTCAAGTCACACGTTGCGTGCCGCCATCACGGCGACTGGCTACGCATGGCGTGTGCGCGACATCGGAACCGGCATCGAGATGGTGCTGATCCCGCCTGGCACGTTCCAGATGGGCTGCTCACCAGCAAGCCAGTACGGCTGCCATCCATCCGAGAGCCCGGTCCATACGGTGACGCTTACAAATCCGTTCTACATGGGCCGCTACGAGGTGACGCAGGCGCAATGGACGGCACGTACCGGATCGAACCCCTCGCAGTTTCAGAGCGCAAGCGCCGAGGTGCCACCCCTGCAGGTTCCCAGTCGGCCTGTGGAGAGGGTCTCCTGGAGCACCGTTCACGGTTTTCTCGGCATGACGGGCATGCGGATGCCCACAGAAGCCGAGTGGGAGTACGCGTACCGTGCGGGAACAGTGACGGCATTCCATTCCATGCCGGGCTATCCGAATGGGACGAACGACAACAACCTTGTGGGGCACATTGCGTGGTGGGGCACCAACGCGTCGGGGGGCAACTCCGCAAATCAGACCCGCCCAGTTGGACTGAAGCCGGGCAATGGGTTCGGGCTGCACGACATGGCCGGAAACGTGTGGGAGTGGGTCAGCGACTGGTACTCGACGAGCTACTACGCATCGAGCCCTTCACTGAACCCGCAGGGACCGAGTTCAGGCTGGGTGCGTTCATTGCGAGGGGGTGGCTACGCCGCCGATTACTCCTATTGTCGAGCTTCGGGTCGCGGAAATGGCGACCCATACAGCGCCTACAGCAACGTCGGATTCCGAGTCGTGAGGAATCCATGAGTCATCGTCGGTGTCCACCTGACGGAGCACCATCCACGATGAATCGCGGCGCATTCAGGGGTTTGCGCGCTGAACTTCCCCCCTGAAGCCTTGCTGAGCGGGGTGACGGGGTCGATCTCAGCCCGGCGGGCCGCTCAAATCGCTCACAGGGCGCCGACCCGGCCAGCGCACCCTGTCATTGAGGTGAGCTGTTTCGTACCATCCACAGAGGCAGGACGCCCGCCCCCGCACGCCTGAAAGGATCCGCCCCATGCTGCGCATGCTGACCGTTCCAGTTTCGCTTGCCCTCGCCTTCGCCTTCGCCCCGATGGCTCTCGGCGAACGCCGCGTGGAAGATGCGGCTGCTTCACAGATCAACGCCGCCTGGTGGATCGAATCAGAGTCGGGCCGCCCAACCGGCGCGAACAGAGGCAAGTGCACGATAGATCAGTCCGGGGGCAAGGTTCGGGTGACGAGCCTTGAAGGACGGGGTGGGTCGGCGGCCTACCAGTCCCGGTGGGCCCTCGATTGGACCGACAGCTTCACGATCTCGCTCGAGCATTCCCTGGAGAGCAGCACCCCCGCGGCCGCAAGCCGGAGCGCCTCTAGTGGCCTGACGCTCGGCTTCGGGAGCTTCAGCGCATCGTCTGGATGGCGGGATGGAGTCACGCTGCAGGTCCGACGCACGAAGACCGCGCGCGAGCTTCAGCTTGTCCTCCGGCGCAACGGGAACGCCGTGTCGACTGCGTCGGTGCCCCTGGCCGTGGGCGTGCATGACTACCGGCTCGCCTGGCGCAGCGTCGGTGGCCAGGTGTCCCTGGACGTCTTCGTCGATGGCTCCAGCGTGCCGCTACTTGAGCTGGACGGCCTCGCGTCCGCCTTCGGCAGCCGCCAGTCGAAGGGCATAGGCCTGGCGATGTTCGGTACCTCGACCGGGAGCTTCCCGTTCGAGTCAAGCTTCGACAATCTCGTGGTGTCCGGCGACGACTTCGACGACTCTGACGACTCGCAGTTTGACGACGACGACGGTGCTGATGACGATGATGAGGACGGAATCGAAGGCAACGATGACGACGAGTACGAGGATGACGATGACGAGTACGAGGACGACGATGACGAGTACGAGGATGAGGGAGAAGACGACGGTGATGATGACGCAGCCGTCACGCTTTCGTCCGCTGAGTTGTCGTCTGCCGCGGCCGTCGCGCAGTTCCCCGTTCTTGAGGCGGAGGTTGAGCGCCGCAACGGCATCACGGTCGTGGAGCTGCTCGAGTGGAACGCTGCCGAGGGCCGTATGGTCCGCGAGAAGGTGCTCCCCGGTACGAACCAGGTGATCGAGACGACATCGTTCACTCCGACCACGGCTCAGCTGGCCGAGTGGCAGGACGAGATCAACGCGCTTGGGTCGCTCGGGGTGGATCTTGGAGCCGCGCTCGCGCAGGTGAATGCCGCGTCGCCCGGCGCCAAGATCGAGGAGATCGAGCTGGACGTGCGGTTTGGCGTCCCGTCGTGGGAGGTCGAGTACCGGACCGCTGCAGGCGCGGACCGCGAGACCCGGATCCCCGCTGACTGAATGGCGCTCCGTCCTCGCGCCTCTGAACCACTGAATCGGAGACCGATGACCCGAGTTCGCCGCAGCTCGAGTGGCATCAACGCGGGGTGAAGGCCATGCCCAACTGGTTCGTCGTTATCAACAAACGAAAGATCGGACCGATCTCCAGCCGGGTGCTGCGGCAAATGGCTAGGGCTCGCTGCCTGCAGCCAGACTCCCCCGTCCGACAAGAGGCTTCCGAGAAGTGGGTCTTTGCGCGAAAGGTTCGTGGGCTCGAGTTCGGGTCCGTCGCGGTCCCGATGGGTGCATTGGATGCGGCGCATCCGAGTCAATCCGAAGCGATGACCCTAGCTTCACCGCCCGCGCCTGCGCCTGCGCCTCCTCCTCCTCCTCCTCCTCCTCCTCCTCCTCTTGTAGATGCTGTCCGTGCCGACGCGCGTGATGATGCGCCGCGCTCCGCACAGGTCCAGATGCGCCGTTCCGCCCTCGCTCGCTTTAGGGCCTTGTCGCGTACCGCGCGGGTTGCGATCTTGGGCGGGGTCGGACTAGTCATGCTGCTGGGGCTCATCGTCATCTCGGGAGTTGTTGCAGCCATTGCAAGGGATGTGGGCGAGGGCAGACGGCCGGATTCGATCGAGAATGCGATGGCCACGGCTAGCCCCGTCAAAGAGCGATCTTCGGACGGTAGAGATGCCGGGGCGAACGCGTTTGCGCCTGGACCTGCGGCACCAAAGGGCAGCCTGTCGGGTCGGAGCGGGGACCTAGAGTTCACGCTCGTCTCGTATGACTTCAGGGATTCAATCCTTTCCACCCATCCGTCGACTCCCGTCGAATACGCGCAGACTGTCAAGCCAGCGGGGCACTTCCTCGTGCTCGCCATCGAAGTCAAGAACTTGGGCGATGGTCCAGAGACGGTCGATGCGGCACAGGTGTTCAGCCTGCGCGACTCGCAGGGCCGGAGGTTTGAAGTATCTCAGGAGGGCCGAGAGGCGCTCTCCATACAGAACCGCGAGATACTCCTCTACAAGTCGATCAACCCGCGCATGGCGGTGCGCGCCATTGTGCCATTCGATGTTCCCTCGAAGGAGGTGTTCGAGGTCGTTGCGAGTGCAGGCGCGTTTGCAGGCAAGGCTGTGCTGAACATCGATTTGCTGATGGAGAAGGACCGCGCTGCAGAGGTCGCGAGGCTCAAGAAGGTCGAGGAGCGCGGGAAACTGCGCGCTGCGGCGATGGAGCCAGGCAAGGTCCTCGCGACCTACAAGGTGACCGCCGACGTGCCGCTCGGACCAGGCAAGCTGCCGGATGACGTGAAGCAGTTGCCTATGCACCAGCGGAACCGCAAGATATGGCCGCGTGAGAGTGGTGCTGGAACGATCGAGATCACCGAGGGCGGTGTTCGCGTCTCTGGCTTCAGGCAACCTGCAGACATCCCGGAGTACATCAGCTACAACCGGTTCTTCCCGTTCATCTCGGCGCGCAACCGTGAGTCCGCTGCGCAGGGACCCAACTGCTTTGCGCGGGAGATCGAGGGCGGCTTCATGCTGGCGCCGGGATCGAAGGCACCGCCAACAACCAACATCACCATAGAGAACTCGATTGATGTGCTCATGAGGTTTCCCGAGGCGCTCGACCGCGAGGGTCCCCGGATCGTGATCTCGTTTGCGTCGATCGAGGAGTGTGATGCTTTTCTTGCGGCCGTGCAGCAGGCGTATGCCACGTGGGCACAGCGGTTTCCGAGGGCCGCAGCAGACGAGCGGTTCGGCACGCCAGAGAACGACATGAGGGACAGCATGGGGGACGGCAAGTGACGTGAGTGCTGGGTTGGTCGTAGCACGCGCCACTTGGAGGAGTACTCGACCGACCCCGTTCGGACGCCCAGACGGCCTTCGGGCTTGCAGTCTCCACTGACGGCGGCGCGACCTGTGGCACCTACGCGACGGCCAATGGGCTTGCGGACATCCTGGTCTGGTCCGTCTACGCCGACAGCGGCACCGTCTACGCGGGCACCGATATCGGATTCGGCATCGGCGTGGCCGCCGTGCCTGCGCGGGGCGCGATCGCACCTCGCCGGCTCGCGTCGCCGCGGGCCGCGAGCAATCGCCGAAAGCCGTCGCTTCTCTTGCCAACGTGAGGAGCAGGCAAGAGCGCCTACGATCGGCGCCCCATGATCGCCCCCCAGAAGCAGATGACCGGGATGCTCGGCCACCCCGTGGCAGAGAACCCCATCGACCGCATGTTCGACGCCGTCTACGCGCACCACGGGCTCAACTGGCAGTTCTGGAAGAACGACATCGCCACCGAGGCAGACCTGGCGCTTGCCGTCCGTGCGCTGCGACCGCTCGGCTACCGCGGCATGTGCATCACGGTGCCGTGGAAGGTGGCGGTCATCCCGCTGCTCGACGAGGTGGACGACGACGTGCGAGCCATCGGCGCCGCCAACTACATGACCATCCGCGACGGCCGGCTCGTCGGCCACAACAATGACGGCAAGGGCGTGGTGAAGGCCATCGCGAAGGTGGCGCCGGTCGCGGGCCAGCGGGTGGTGATGCTCGGGGCCGGCGGCGCAGGCCGAGCCATGGCCATGGAGATCGCGTGGGCCGGTGCCGCGCACCTGACGCTGATCACGCGCCGCGAGGAGCAGGGCCGCGAGGTGGCCGACCGCGTGCGGCGGGGCTCCGGCGTCGCATGCGAGTGGCAGCCCTGGCGCGCGCCTGTTCGCCTGCCGCCGGGGACGACGATGCTCATGAACGCGACGCATCTCGGCTGCGCGCCGGACCTCGAGCCGCTGCCCGTCGACTGGGACTCGGTCCCGGCCGGCTGCCTCGCAGTCGACGTCATCACGAACCCGCGCATCACGCCCTTCCTGCGCGCGGCGCAGGGGCGTGGCTGCCTGGTGGTCGACGGCGTGGAGATGCTCGTGCAGCTGGCGATGCAGATCTTCACCGAATGGACGGGCATGCCGGCCGAGGAAGCGGTGTTCCAGCGGGCGGTGGCCGCGGCGCTTGGGGAGGGTCCGCAGCCTGCGGTCGTCCCGGGCGACCGCGCTCGGCACACGGCGCCGACCACCCTCACCCCGTAAGGAGCAAGGCCAAGACCGTCCAGCCGTACCTCGCGTCGCTTCCCGTCGACCGGCGTGCGGGCATCGAGGCGGACCGCCGGGCGATCCGCCGCAACGTCGATGCGACCATAGACACCTCGGGACGTATCTCGCGGCGGTCGGCCCGCGCGCCTGCTGCGCCTCGCCTGTGGCCCACCCTGAGAGACCTCCGCGCGCGCAACGCCGCGTCGCAAAGGCGCGTCCACACGCCGCAAAGCGCGAACGCCCCGGCCGGGGGGCCTGGGCGTTCACTCCTAACCAGCGGGCGCGTCCATTTGGCACGCGCCACTTGAAGTAGTCCGAGCGGAACAGGTTTCGGGCAGCCGAGTTGGGGTTTCGATCTCCGAGAGAGCGAGGCGCCCCTCCGGCGCCGACAGAGGGGGTTCCGGCTCGGGTCAGGAGATCCGAATCGCGGCATGTCGGTGCCCCGACTCCCAGTCGGGGTAAACTCACTACATGGTCGCGATTCATCCAGAAGTCTTCGACCGAGTACGCGAGCTTTGCGCCCGTCACGATGTCGCACGGCTCGAGTTGACCGGATCGGCGGCTCGTTCCGACTTCGACCCGGTGCGGAGCGACATCGACCTGCTCGTGGAGTTCCGTCCTGGCGCTCGTGTCTCAGCGCTCCAGTTCGTCGAACTTTCGGATGCGCTCGAGCAGGCGTTCGGCCGTCGGGTGGATTTGATCGAGCTGAGCGCGGTGACGAACCCGATCCTTCGTGACGCGTTCATCCGCGATCGGATGCCGCTCTATGCAGCAGCGTGAGGTTCGCGTCTACCTGCTTGACGCGCTCACCGCAACGGACCAGATCATCTCGATCCGGGAAGAGGTCGGAGGCCTACGCCTCCGCGAGGACCGCATCGTGAGGGCCGCGATTGAGCGGCACCTCATCACGATCGGCGAAGCCCTGCACAAGGCTGATGGTCTCGACAACTCGATCGAAGCCCGCATCCCTCACCTTCGCGCCATCATCGGGCTCCGCAACCGCCTCGTTCACGGCTACTTCGCCATCGAGTGGTCGCGCATCGTCGCGGTGGTCGAGGGCGATGTGGATGCCCTGGCCCGTGCGCTTCGGTCGCAGGCGCAGTGAGCGGCCGGATCAGCCCAGCAGCGACCTGCTCAGCCTGTCGACCTTGTAGACCACCACGCAGTCGACCTTGCCCGCCTTGATGTCCTCGACGAGCGCCGCCAGCGCGGGCCGGTCGAGCGTGCCGCCGGAGAAGCCGCCGTCGTCGTAGCGGGTGGGCACGAGCTTCCAGCCCTCGGCCGCCTGGCTCCTGATGTACGCCTCCGCGCTCTCGCGCTGGGCGTCGAGCGAGTTGAAGTCCTGGTCGAGCCCTTCCTCGGTCGACGTGCGGGTGTAGATCGCGCAGCGCACGGTCTTGCGGACGGCGCGCTCCTTCTCGGGCTGCCTCCTCGGCTTGATCACGCGGCCTCCTTCACCAGCCCGAAGAAGCGGAACCCGTTGATGTGCGATCCCGTGACCGCCTTGGCGATCGCCGACAGCGAGCCGTAGCGCTCGCCCTTGAACTCGAACCCGTCGGCCAGGACGGTCACCCGCACCGTCTCGCCCTTGTAGCGACGCACGATCGCGTGGCCGGGGCGGGGGAGCCGCGCGTCGCGCTGCAGTGCGCACTGCGCCACCGGCTGGCCCGCCTGCACGCTGCACGGCGCCGTGGTGCGCACGTCGAAGTCGCGTGCGAGCGAGTCGGCCAGCGCGGCAGCGCGCTCGCTGAGGCCGCCGAGGGCCAGCACCTGCTGCATCCAGAGGATGCGCCGGATCAGGTACTCGCGGTTGCGGCTGCGCGACTCGTCGCCGCTGAGCTGCCTGTAGCGCTCGCGCAGCTGCCCGACGCCCATGGCGCCGAGCCTGCTGCGCTCGCTGTCCACGTCGAATCCTCGTGCCGTCGCCAATCATGCCTCCTTGGCGCGCGCGCGTGGCGCGCCTGGCGCATTGACGCTCGGGTGGGCCGGAAGATCAAGGGATGCTCGCGCAGGATTCGCGCAGATTCCCTCGCGGCTCTGCTGGTGGAGCCGGTGTGTGCCGCGTGCGAGG
>JBIIIL010000104.1:0-8700 GCA_044234825.1 Phycisphaerales bacterium | reverse complement strand
CGCTATGTGCGCCAGTACAGCTGCACTGCCGACATCGTGGCCGATGGGGTCATCAACGGGGTGGATCTTGCGTCACTGCTTGCGGCGTGGGGCGCGTGCGCAGGGGCCTGCGCATCCGACCTCAACGGCAGCGGTGCCGTGAACGGCGCCGACCTTGCGATCCTGCTCGCCGCATGGGGCGCGTGCCCGTAGTGGCCTCCTGCGCACTGCGACTATCCTCGCCCTCCAGGCGCTTGCCCACGGAGGACTTGAACGCACATGCCGACCGCATTGGCCGTTGCAGCACTGTGCGCCGCGTTCGCCGCGGCGCCTCAGCAGGATCCCGGGAGCGCACCCGCTCCCGCGCCGCCAGCACCAGCCGAGCCCAGAACTGCGGCGGTGCCGCAACCGTCTCAGTCCGAGCCTGCGCCGAAGATCACGGACAAGCTCAAGACTGACGCCGCATCGCTCGCGCCGATCGTATCGAGCAGCCTCGCCAAGGACTTCCTCGCGGCGACCGCTCGGCTTTCCGAGCCCACAACGCGCACGGTGTACCGCAACCGCGAGAAGGGGACTGCGGTGTCGGCACGCGACTACGAGTCGATGAGCGCCGATGCGCGGGCCGGGTTCACGGCCCGCGAGTGCAGTCCGGAGTTCTACTTCGAGACCGGCTACGGCTCGCCGCTTGTGTATGCCAGGGTGCTTGATCTTGCGGCACCCCACCTGGCGAAGGGCGCGCCCCCCAAGGTCCTCGACTACGGGTACGGATCGATCGGTCAGCTGCAGCTGCTCGCCCACTGCGGATTCGATGCGCACGGCGTCGACATCGAGCCTCTGTTTCCTGCGCTCTACAGCGAGCCGGGCGATACCGGATCCATGGGGAAGGGGTCTGTTGCGATCCATACAGGTCGGTGGCCTGCAGATGAGGCCCTCAAGGGCGCCATCGGCGGCGGCTACGCGCTGATCACGAGCAAGAACACCCTCAAGAACGGGTACGTGCATCCATCGCCGCCTGCGGGCCAGACCGTCGACCCCAAGCGGCTGCTTCAGCTGGGGGTGAGCGACGAGGTGTTCGTGGCTCAGGTGCATGCCGCGCTGAACCCGGGCGGCGTGCTCGTGATCTACAACATCTGCCCGCCGCAGAATCCCCCCGACAAGGAGTACATCCCGTACGCCGACGGCACGTCGCCGTTCTCGCGCGAGATGCTCGAGAAGGCGGGGTTCGAGGTGCTGGCCTTCGATGCGCGGGACGAGCCGTGGGTGCTCGACTGCTTCGAGCGGCTCGGGTACTCGGAGGGAAAGCCGCGGGAGGAGCTCTCGAAGGACTACTTCTGCTGGTACACGATCGCGCGCCGCCGGCCGTGACCGGCGCCGACACGCGGCGGGCGGTGCGGCCTAGGCTCACGCGCGCCGCTCACTCACGATCCGCACGTGATGCGACCCGAGTTCAGGCCAACGCCCTACCAGTCCCAGCGCTTCATGCTGCTGACGCAGCATGGCAAGGAGCGCGCGCTCGCGCCGATCCTTCTCGATGGCCTCGGGGTACGCACCGAAGTCGTGAGCGGTTTCAATACCGACACGCTCGGCACGTTCACGCGAGACGTCGAGCGTGCCGGCACGCAGATTGAGGCTGCGCGCAGGAAGGCGCACATCGCCATCGAGCGTTCGGGCGGATCCTTCGGGCTCGGCAGCGAGGGGTCGTTCGGTCCTGGCCCGTTCGGCATCGGATGCTGGAACGTCGAGCTGGTACTGCTTGCGGACGTCGTGCGCGGCATCGAGGTGGTGGGCGTAGCGCACGGTCCAGGGCTCCATGTGCACGATGTCGCCGAGAGCGAAGAGCAGCTGCGCGAGATCGCCGAACGCGCCGGATTCCCGGAGCATGGGCTGGTGGTGCGCCCCGATGGACCAGATGGCCCGCTGGTGCAGAAGGGCATCGTGACCTGGGATGCGCTTCGTTCCGCCTTCGCGGAGGCGCGGTGCCAGAGCGCATCCGGGCAGGTGTCCATTGAGAGCGACCTGCGTGCGCACATGCACCCCACGCGCATGTCCATGATCGGCAGGGCAGGCACTGACTTGGTCGCGCGGCTCGCGACGCCATGTCCATCGTGCGGATCGCCTGGGTTTGGCGTGCGTGAGACTGTCTCAGGGCTCCTGTGTTCGGCATGCGGCGCGCCCACGGCGGCTCCTCGCGCGGACGTGCATGCCTGCGTCCGCTGCGGTTTGCGCGAGGAGCGGCAGCGACCCGGTCCGACAGCGGTAGATCCGGGCCACTGCCCGTACTGCAATCCCTGATGCATCACCCCCAATTGGGGTAGGGCCATCGCGGCCCTCTACGAATCCAGCTTGGGGTGACTGTCGAAATGCCTGAGCGCCTAGAGTTCGCATCGAACCGGCGACGGTCAGTCGACCGCAGCACCATCAGACGGACCCCACGAAGATATGAAAGGACCCCAGAACATGACACGAGCAATCCAGGGTTTGGCCATCGCGGCAATCGCGTCTTTCGGTTCAGTGGCGTCAGCGGATGTGCCTTTCCAGCAGCTCGCTGACTTTGGCCGCGGCAGCTCGCCCTATGACGTGAACGCCTCGGGCGTGATCGTCGGGTTGGTGAGCGTTGAGCGTCCAAATGGCGTCCAGTTCGTGCCGGCGCTGTGGCAGACGCCGAGCTCGCAGCCGACGGAGCTCCCCAGCGTGGAGGGCGGGTATGCGGTCGCGATCAACTCTGACGGAGTCATCGTCGGCACTGAGTTGCAGTCTGGCGTCCTCGGTGTTGCCGCGGTGTGGACTGGCGGCCAGCGCATGGTGCTTCCCGACCTCGGGGAAGGTGGCGCCGCGACCGACATCAACGACGCGGGAGTGATCGTCGGTTCGGTCATCCTGAACGGCGAGTACCGGGCCGCACGCTGGGTGAACGGCCAGCTGGAGGTGCTGCCGCTCCCCGAGTTTGACGCGCCCGACGGCGTGATCTGGAGCTTCGCGGACAGCATCAACTCCTCGGGCGTGATCACAGGAACGGTTCGTGCCCCCTCAGGCACGCCGTCAGTGGCACTGCGGTGGGATTCCGAGGGCGTTGAGGCCATTCCAAGCGGCGGTCTCGAGACGAGGGGCATCTCAGTAGACAACCTCGGCGGCGTCCTCATCAACGGCTACTTCGACGGAGGCGCGAGTCGTGCGCCAGCCGTCGTGCAGCCCGACGGTGACGTTCAGGTGCTTCCGTCAAACCCTGCGTCATGCTGCGGTGCGGTCGCGACCACGATGAGCCGGAACGGCCTCGTGGCTGGCTACTACTACTCGAACGACGAGTCTGGCAACTTCATCATCAAGGGCGTGGCATGGGTGGACGGCGTGTTCACGCCGCTCGCGATGCCGGCAGGCCAGCGCTTCGCGTTCCCCGGCGGTGCGGGCAGCAACGGTCTCGTGTTCGGCTACGCGACGGATGGCGTCACGGGTCGTTCAATCGGTGGCTACTGGAACGTCGGCGCGGAGCAGACCACGCTCCGCTCCACGGTCGCATCCGGCTCGCCTGGGCAGTCGGTGCAGCTCTCGGTCGAGAGCTTCCGCGCCTCGGGCGTCAATGTCGGGCACAGCGTTGCGGCGCGCGTGGGCGGAGCGCTCCTCGGTCAGGGGATCACCGATCCGACGGGCCGCGCCCGCATCTCAGTCACGATCCCGTCCAGCTTCACGGGCACGCAGATGGTGGTGCGCTACACCGACGAGAACGGCGCAGCGGTGGATGGCGTGGTCAATGTCACCCCGGGCTGCAGGGCTGCCGACCTCAACTGCGACGGCGCCGTGAACGGCGTAGACCTCACCGCGCTCCTTGCGCAGTGGGGCACGGGGGGCTCTGCAGACCTCAATCGCGACGGATCCGTGAATGGCCTCGACTTGAGCATCGTGCTCGCCGCCTGGGGCACGTGATCCGCGCCCCTCGCTGAGAACTTTCGATGTTGCGCTCGAAAGGTCTGGGGCGTGTAGTGACCTATGCGCTCCAGACCCTCTGCGCTGCCCAGAGGTAGAGCGGTATCCCGGCGATGACGTTGAACGGGAACGTCACGGCAAGGGCCATGCTGATGTAGCCCTGCAGTTCGGCCTTGGGAGCCCAGCCTGCCTTGCGCGGCACATCGGCAGGATGCTGACCGCGATCGCGAGCGGCATCGCTGCGGATCGGGACCCAGCCCGTGTCGGTCTTGACTGTGAGACTCCTTACCATCGGCAGGCTCGGTTGCCTACCGACCCCGCATCCATCCCCTCGTGAGTACCGTTGACTTCCTTGGCATTGGTGCACAGAAGGGCGGTACGACGTGGCTCTTCCGCCAGCTCTCGCGTCACCCTCAGGTGGCCTTCCCCTGCGGGAAGGAGGTGCGCTACTGGGGTGCGCATGAGTCTCCTTCGGCTGACGAGTGGGTGGAGATGCTTCAGCCGGCGTCCCGATGGACGCCAGATGGCCGGCAGGTTCGAACTGGCGAGATCACTCCGGCCTATGCGCTACTGCCCGAGCCGGCGATCCGGGCGATCCGAGATCGCTGCCCTGCAATTCGGCTCTTCATGAGCCTCCGCAACCCGATTGAGCGAGCGTGGTCCGCCGCATGCATGGAGCTCGCGCGCAGCGGCATGCGGATCGAAGAGGCAACAGATGTGTGGTTTCTCGAGCAGTTTCGCGCGGAAGGCTCCCGTAGACGCGGTGACTACACCGGCTCCCTCGATAGGTGGTGGTCCGTGTTCCCGCGTGAGCAGATGCACCTGCTCTTCACCGAGGACATCGCACGGCAGCCCGCGGACACGCTCGCTGCGCTGGCTACCCACCTTGACCTTGACGCGGCAGATTTCGCTGCGCTTCCCCCGCAGGTGCTCGAAGAGGTCGTTGTTCCCAGTGTCGGAGCGAACGTGTCCGCTGCACCGCTGCGGCAGCACCTGTTCGGTCCGCTCCTTGACATCCACGGCCCAGACATCGAGCGGCTCGAGCGGCTGCTCGGCGCCAACTTCGCGAGTTGGCGTCAGCCGCCTCCGCCCCCGCGCAGCGTTGCCCGGATTGCAATCCCATGGTGCGCGCCGACCAAGGACGCCTAAGCCCGCCGTCACGCACAGGTTGGACCGGCCGATCTGTGGCAAATGAAGCGCGGCTTCCAGATCGACTTCCTTCGCCGAATGGGGCTCCAGAGGCACCATCGCCTGCTTGATCTGGGTTGTGGAACGCTGCGCGGCGGAGTGCCACTCATCGGGTTTCTCGATCCGGAGCATTACACCGGGGTGGATGTGCGCGGCGATGTCCTGGAGGACGGCCGCATGGAGCTTCGCGAGCACGGCTTGGAGGACAAGCGGCCGCGGCTGGTCCTCGCGTCGAGTCTCGAGGGGCTCGATTTGGGTGAGCGTTTCGACATCGCATGGGCGTTCTCTGTGCTCATCCACATGGATGACGACGTCCTTGACGACGCCATTGCGGCGGTCGCGCGACACCTGCAGCCCGGCGGCCGCTTCTACGCCAACGTGAATCTTGGGGTGGGGGCAGCGGGCGAGTGGCAAGGATTTCCGGTAGTGCGCCGAGAGTGGGATTTCTATGGGGCGAGCTTCGCGAGGCATGGGTTCTCTATCGAAGACCTGGGGCCGCTCGCCGCCTTCGGGCACCACCACCCCCGCCTCTCGCCGGAGCAGCAGAAGCGCCAGCGCATGCTGAAGGCCGCCCGTCGCTGAGGGGCCGTGGAGATTGTTGGCGCTGATGCGCTGCCACGCTGGCTATGCGCGCGCGCTGATGGTCACAAGCTCGCGTCGCACGGCTGCACCCAAGTCCGGACATCAGGCATCAGTCGCATCCCGGCCACAGATCGCGGACTGCCACGATGTCTGACGGCGCATAGAAGCTGGCGTAGATCGACTCGTCTGCAAGCAGGCGATCGGCAATCCGATGCACGAGTGCGACGTCATACAGATCGTTGGCGTTGCGGTTCTCCAAAGGCTCATTCAGGGCGCCGGCTGCGGGATCGATGGGCGTGAGCGCGCGGCCGCGAGTCGCGATGAGCTCCTCGTAGCGGATCACGTGATCCCTCGGCAGCAGCGTGCGGTACGTCGAAAAGCACCATCTCAGGAGGATGAGCTGCCGGTCGATCCTGTCGGGCGCAGCATCGAGCATGGACTTCAGCGTGGGGTCAAACGATTCGGCAAGCGGCATCCGCCCCATGTTTGCAGGGACTGCGACCGAGTGCCACGACAGCATCACTGCAAGTGGATTGCGCACGATGGCAAAGCCCGGAAACCGCGTAAGCAGTGCCGCGAGCGTCGCCGTGAAGACACCAGGCTGCTTGATGACCAGCCTGAAGCCGGGAGCGAGCGGCTTGTCGAACCGCACATCGCTGAGCGTGCAGTTTGAGGAGCGCAGGCCGTGGACGCCTCGGGCACGGCCGAAGGGGTTGTCAGGGATGCGGCCATCCATTGCCTTGCTCGTCGCCATGCCGCACTCAAGCAGGCGCGTCCGCTCCCGCAAGAAGACATCGCCGATCGCGTTGAGATATGCCTCAGGCCCGCAGATCCCCGCAAGGTTGGCCGGCTGGATCGGCTCGTGCAGTGCGACGCACTGCGGAAGCCGGTTGAGCAGCGAGCAGGCAAGCGTCGTGCCCGAGCGGGCGATCCCGGTCAGGATGATGTCCATCGTGGATTGCTCGCGTCCATGGGTCAGGGTAGGGGGAGTGCGTCGAGGATGCGGAGGAACTCGGTGCGTTCGGCGTGGAGCGAGTGCCTCCGGAACTGCGCTGCCGCAGCCGTGAGCAAGGTGTTCGACCGGACCGGGTCGAGCGCGAGCGCGAAGCGCGCAGCACGGAACACGTCATCTACCTCGTATGGCGGACGGAAGGCAGTCTCGCCGTCGCGGCAGAAGCCCCGGTTCCCGACGCAGTCCGGGCAGACAGTGATCGCCCCAAGGGCCATGGCCTCCAGCGCGGGGAGGAAGAACCCCTCGCGGTCAAGCGGCAAGGTGATGGCCACCTTGGCCCGCGCGATCCGCTCAAGATATGCGCGGCGCGGCATCGGTTCCGTGAGGCACTCGGCAACGATGCCCGCGGTCGCAAGACGTGCGTGTACCGAACGCGCGAAGCCTGGATTCTTCAGGCCGGCGATCACGATCGGCACATCACGAACGGGAGAGGGAGGTGGCAGCTCAGTGCGATCAAGGCCGGCTGGAATGACGTGCACCGGACCGTTGACGAGGCCAGTCGCGAGGATGGCGTCCGCCACTTGCTGGCTCACGCAGATCCGCGTCGCCGGTCGCGAAAGGAACGATCGCAGTGCGCTGCCCGGGTCTGCGTGCCGCACGCCCTGAACAAGGTTGATGACGGGCACCGGCGCAGGGTCGGGCACCGCCGACCAGTCGAGCCCCGCGAGAAAGAGCGCAGCAGCACTCGCCACCTTGAACTCACGCAGCGGGGGACTTGAGGTGCCCCGCCACAGCGCGGCTGCCTCGGGAGCAGCATTTGGCGCGAGGAAAATCCGGGGCTGGAAGCGGGTCGAATGCTCGGCGTGCGCAAAGTAGTGCCGGAACTTCAGCTCGCCGCCGCTGAATGCGGGGAAGTCGCGGCGAAACAGCAGCACACTGCGGGAGGCGCGACCGCTGCCTGCCTCATGCTGCGGGCTCAACATGGTTCGCGACTCCATACTCATGCGGCTTCGCCGGTTCAGAGGGACTTGCGCAGTTCAGTGGCCTGAAGCTTGCGCAGCTCGGCCTGCCGGTACCACCGCGGAATCATGAGTCCGCTCGGGAGCGTCGACACCAGCAAGACGCCGCCGACGAGCAAGAGCCACTGGACTACATGGCGTGGCTGGCCGACGAGCAGCGCGATCAGGCCGGTCATCACGCTTGCTGCACCGACTACGACAATCATGGCAAGCATGCCGTACACGATTGGCTTGCCCTTGCCCCTTGGCACAAGAATTCCGCACAAGGTGCCGTAGAGCCCCCCAAGCAGCCCAGCTGCAGCGCCCGCGATCCCGAAGATCAGTCCGGTTGATTCGATCCGCCACCACTCGTTGATTGGGTTCATGGGCGTCTCCTGCTGCGCGAGAGTCTGTGTGAGGGTGAGTTAGGCGTTTCCGCGATTGCGTCGCCGAACGAGATCTCTCAGGGCCCGCGCGCCTCCAGAGGAGAGCTCGCCGCGCTCGACGAGGTCGGCGACAAGTTCGATCACAGGATCCGGTGCCCGGCCAGCCAGAACCTCCTTGAGCCGCGCCATCGTGCGATCGACCCGTGCCCGGATCGTGGGGTAGCTGACGTCGTAGGTGGACGCGAGGTCCTTCAGCGATCCCGATGAGAGCACGAGCTGCACGATGAGGTCGAGGTCCTCGGAGGGCAGGAGGAGCAGGGGGTGATCGGTGGTCGGGCGGGGCGCGCCCGCGCCGGGTTCGCCGTCGCCACCGGACGCCTGCTTTGATATTGTTGATGCCACAGTGCGAATTATGGAGTCAAACTTCGATATTGTCAATATACAAATGCATAATCTGAAGTCGCGGTACGTCCACGAAACTGATGCACTGGGTGCATGCCCTCGATCGCGCTAGTGACCTGCCGCGAACTGCCGCACCCCGACCACGACCTGCCGATCCTTGTGCAGGCCTTCGCGCACCGTGGGCATCGTGCGCGCATTGTGGAGTGGGAGGATGGGACGGTGGACTGGCGCCACTTCGATGCGGCCATCGTCCGCTCCACCTGGAACTACGTGGCGCGGTATCGCGAGTTCATCG
>JBIIIL010000103.1:0-8729 GCA_044234825.1 Phycisphaerales bacterium | reverse complement strand
CGGCAAGGCGGACTTCGTCCGGTGGAAGGACGAGGCCAAGGCAAACTTCGTCCGGGCCTCGGGCGACCCTGTGCTGCTGACGGCGACCTTCCTCGATTACGCGACGTCGATCGCCGCGGCACTTGATCGCGGGCATGGCGTCATCTCGTCGATTCCCGTCGCCGAGATCACCGCAATGCTCGACCGGATCGGGCCGCTGCTTCCGGGCGACTGGAGGGACCTGTTCGCCCGCGCAAGGCGGCGGATCTAGGTCGTGTAGGCGGAGTTGAGCTCGACGTAACGGGTGGTGAGCCCTGCGGACCAGAAGCTCTCGCCGCCCGGACCATCGCCCACCCGAACGTCGATTCGCACCGAGTCGCCAGCGAAGGCGCGTGCGCGGTCGGCGGCGGGCACATCGCAGGGAGCGCCACGCTCGAAGAGCGTGACGTCTCCCGCGCGCACTTCGATGAGGGCAGGGTCCAGCGGCACTCCTGCGCGGCCGAGCGCGGCCAGGATCCGGCCCCAGTTCGGGTCGCGACCCGTCACGGCGGTCCGCACCAGGAGGCTTGTGGCGACAGTGCGGGCGAGCGCGAGCGCATCGGATGCCGTGCGTGCGCCCTCGACATGCACGGCAATGCCAGGACCTGCGCCCTCGCCGTCGCACACCACCATGAGCGCCAGCTCGTGAGCCACCTCAGCCATCGCGCGGCCAACCTCGGCGAGGTCGTCACGCGAGGGCGTGCCTGCGCAGCCGGAGGCGAGCGCAAAGACCGAGTCGTTGGTGGACGTGTCCCCATCGACCGAGATCCGGTGGAAGGACGCATCGACCGCCGCACGGAGCATCCCGTGCAGTGACGCCGCATCCACCGCAGCGTCAGTCGTGAGGACGGCGATCATCGTCGCCATGTCCGGGTGGATCATCCCGGCGCCCTTCGCCACGCCGGTGACGCGTGCCGCGAATCCCGCGCCGTCTCGCCCGGCGCACTGCACTGTGCGCGATGCCCACTTGGGTCCGGCATCGGTGGTCATGATCGCGCGCGCGAATGGCTCGCAGGTCCCCTCCTCCAGCGCGCGCGTGAGCGGCGCAAGCGCGCCGGCGATGCGATCCGCATCGAGCTGGACGCCGATGACGCCCGTGCTGTTGACGAGCACATGGTCCGCCGGGCAGGCCAGAAGGTCGGCGACAGCGCGCACCGTGCGCCCGCAGCGCGACAGCCCTTCGGCGCCCGTCGCGGCATTGGCGCATCCGGAGTTCACGATGAGCGCGCGGGCGACACCGCCCGTGGATGCCAGATGCGCCCGGGAGACCTGCACCGGCGCCGCGGCCACGAGGTTCCTCGTGAACATGGCCGCTGCAGTCGCAGGTGCGTCGCACACGAGCAGCCCCAGGTCAGGGGCGCCCGAGCGCTTGATGCCGCACGCAGCTCCGCCGCCCCGGAACCCGAGAGGCCAGGCCGGTGCGGTCGGCGCATGGGCGCCCGACGGAGTCGGGCTGGAGGCCTGGGCCGTGGCTGCTCGTGCGCTCATGGGCGCTCCGCCGTGGTGGCGCTCGTCTCGATGCTCATCGCGACTTCGTCGCATGCCTCGCGGCGCGGGCATGCTGCGCAGTCCTTCATGACCTTCTCGGGGAGGCTGTTCACGCTCACGGTACGGAAGCCGCACTTGCCGAAGAAGTCTGGCACGCGCGTCAGCACGAAGACCTTGGGGATGCCGAGCTCGGCCGCCCGGTCCACAAGGTGCCGCGTGAGGCTCCGGCCGATGCCGCGGACCGTCGCGCCCGGCGCAACGCCGAGCGAGCGGATCTCGGCAAGCTGCGGCGTGTAGATCCACAGCGACCCGCACCCGACAACCTGCCCCTCGTGCACCGCCACCGCGAACTCGCTGATGCACTCGAGAATGTCCTCGCGGCTGCGCGGGAGGTGCTCTCCCTTTCCGGTCCAGTGGGCGACGATGGCGCAGATGGCGTCGAGGTCCTCGACGCGTGCCTCGCGGATGGCCAGTTGCGTGTTCGACGCGCGCTGGCGCCGCGCGAGCCTGAGCCGGCCGCGCTCGATGCTCTCGGAGACCCGCGTCGGCGCGGTGCCCCCCGGCACATCGCGCTTGGCGAGCGCAGAGTCCACGGTGAGCGCGACGAAGACGTCAGCGCCGATGCGCGGGTTGACCTTGGCCATCCGCTCGACGCTGAGGCCCTCGAGCGGGGTGCTGTCGCCGATCGCCTCGCGGACAAGCCGCCCAACATCATGGTGCGCGTCCCGGAAGGGCACGCCCTTGGCCACGAGGTAGTCGGCGAGATCGGTCGCGTTCGAGTACCCGCCGAGCGCAGCCTCGCGCGCGCGGTCGCGCCGCACGGTCATCCCATCGAGCACGACGGTCAGCACGCGCAGCGACAGCGAGAGGTGATCCATCGCATCGAAGAGCGGCTCCTTGTCCTCCTGGAGGTCCTTGTTGTAGGCCAGAGGCAGCCCCTTGAGCACGGTCAGCAGCGTCATGAGCGAACCCACGATGCGCCCGGACTTGCCGCGGATGAGCTCGAGCGCATCCGGGTTCTTCTTCTGCGGCATGAGGCTCGATCCGCTGGTCACCGCGTCGGAGAGCTCGACAAGGCCCGCCTCGCCGGTCGCGTAGAAGATGATGTCCTCGGCGAGGCGCGAGAGGTGCATCGCGCACAGCGCCGCCGCTGCGAGGCTCTCGGCCGCGAAGTCCCGGTCGCTCACCGCATCGAGCGAGTTGGCCGTGGGCGCAGTGAACCCAAGGTCCCGCGCAAGCTGCATGCGGTCGATCGGGTAGGCAGTGCCGGCGAGCGCCCCGGAGCCGAGGGGGCAGAAGCCGGCGCGCCGCGCCGCATCGCCCATGCGCTCGATGTCGCGCGTGAGCATCTCCACGTAGGCGAGGCACCAGTGCGCGAAGAGCACGGGCTGCGCACGCTGCAGGTGGGTGTACCCGGGGAAGACCGTGTCGCGCTCGCGCTCGGCGAGTGAAAGGAGGCTCGCGATCACCGCATCCGCCTCGCGCCTGCGCTCGGCGAGCTGCTTGAGGGTCCACAGCCGCAGGTCAGTGGCAACCTGGTCGTTGCGGCTCCGGCCGGTGTGGAGCTTCTTGCCGAGGTCGCCGACGCGCGCGACAAGCTCGCGCTCGACCCACGAGTGCACGTCCTCGTCGGCAGCCTGCTCGAGCGCCTCAGGATTGCGGATGGCATGCTCGAGGACCTCGTCGAGGGCGGTGAGCAGGGCGCCAAGCTCGCCGGGCGTGATCACGCCCGCGCGGGCGATGGCGCGCGCCCATGCGGCGCTCCCCTCGATGTCCTCGCGCACGAGACGCCGGTCAAAGGGAAGCGAATCGTTGAACCGGCGGAAGAGGGGGTCGCCCTGCGCGGCGAAGCGCCCTCCCCAAAGCCCGGCGGGTCCGGGCGGCGTGGCTGTCGTCATCATGGTGCTCCTGTGGCGCGTTCAGCGCCGGTCACGGTGCGATGCGTGAGCCATCGCGTTGAGTGTGCGGATGCGCGAGGGAAGCGAGAACAGCCTGATGAATCCCTCTGCGTGGCGATGGTCGTAGACCTCGTCGGCGCCGAATGTCGCGAATGCCTCGCTGTACAGCGAATTGGGGCTGCGGCGGCCGACGGTGGTGGCGCGCCCCTTGAAGAGCCGCACGCGCACGTCGCCGTTGAGGGCGCTGGCGGCGGCGCTGATGCCGGCCCACAGCGCCTCGCGCATCGGGGTGAACCATGTGCCCTCGTAGATCACCTTCGCGAAGTCGTGCGCCACCCGCTCGCGCCAGTGCAGCGTGTCGCGGTCGTAGCAGAGCTCCTCGAGGCCGCGGAGCGCCTCCATCAGCACGGTGCCGCCCGGCGTCTCGTACACGCCGCGGCTCTTCATGCCCACGAGGCGGTTCTCGACGATGTCGACGCGGCCGACGCCGTGGCGACCAGCGAGGTCGTTCAGCGCCGCGAGCAGCGCGACGGGATCCTTCGGCACGCCATCGAGCGCCACGGGCATGCCGCATGCGAAGGAGACCGTGACCTCGGCGTGCGTGTCGGGGGCGGAGGCCGGATCGCAGCTGCGCATCCACACGTCGGCCGGCGGCGACTTCCACGGATCCTCAAGGTCGCCGCCCTCATGCGAGATGTGCCAGATGTTGGCGTCGCGCGAGTAGATCTTCTCGGCGCTGGCCGCGCACGGGATCTTGCGCTCGGCGAGGTACGCGAGCATCGCCTCGCGGCTGCGGAGGTTCCACAGGCGCCAGGGCGCGATCACCCTCAGGTGCGGCGCGAGCGCCGCGAAGGTCGACTCGAAGCGCACCTGGTCGTTGCCCTTGCCGGTGCACCCGTGGCAAAGCGAGTCGCATCCTGTGGCGATCGCCGCGTCAACCTGGGCCTGCGCGATGATCGGGCGGGCGATTGACGTCCCCAGCAGGTAGCGGCCCTCGTAGACCGCGCCCGCGATCGCCATCGGGAACGCGAACTCCTCGAGGAACCGGCGGCGCAGGTCCACGACGATGCACTGCGAGGCGCCGGACTTGCGGGCCTTGGCCTCGATGCCCTCGAGCTCATGCGCGCCCTGCCCGACGTCGACGACGACCGCGACGACATCGCAGCCGTACGTCTCGACGAGCCAGGGGATGATGCAGGAGGTGTCAAGGCCTCCGGAGTAGGCGAGGGCGACGCGCTGCGGATTGGATGATGTGGTCATGTGTGGGCTTCCGTGGAGAGTCAGGCAGTGGGCGGGATGGTGTGGATGGCAATGACGGTGATCAGGTGTGCCGACGCGGGCGCTGCCTGTCAGGGCGCGAGCGCTGCGCGCGCAAGGTCCGGTCGGAGCAGCGCAAGGAGCAGCGCATTCTGCGCATGCATCCTGTTCTCGGCCTGGTCGAAGACGAGGGAGGCGGCCGAGTCGATGACCTCGTCGGTCACCTCCTCGCCTCGGTGCGCAGGCAGGCAGTGCATGAACCACGCGCCGGGCGCTGCGCGCCGCATCAGGGCCGCATCGACCCTGAAGGGCGCAAGCAGGGCGCGCTGGCGTTCCGCATCGGCCTCGTCGCCCATCGACACCCACGTGTCGGTGTAGATGGCGTGGGCCCCCTCGGCTGCAGCGGGGTCATGCGCGACATCGATGCGCGCGCCGGTGCGGAAGGCGCGACCTTGCGCGCCGCGCATCACGTCGGGGTCCGGTGCGCGCGACACGGGGGTGATCACCGTAATGCGGCCGCCGAGCGCCGCGACTGCCTCGATCAGCGAGTGGCAGACGTTGTTGCCGTCGCCGATCCATGCGAGGTGCCCATGCACCGGGTCGAAGCCGCGCTCCACGAGCGTGAGCATGTCCGCAAGCGCCTGGCAGGGGTGGTGCGCATCGCTCAGGGCGTTGATGACCGGGACTGCGGCGCACTCGGCGAGCCTCGACAGCATGGCATGGCTGCGCACGCGCGCGACGATCGCGTCGGCGTAGCGCTCGAGCGTGTGCGCATAGTCCTCCACGGACTCGCGCGCACCGAGCGGCGTCGCCTGGTGGTCGAGGAACGAGACCCCTCCGCCCAGCCGCTGGAATCCCGCCTCGAAGGAGACGCGCGTCCGCAGCGACGGCTTCTCGAACAGCATCACCAGCGTGCGCTGCCGGAAGGCATCCGCAAAGCTCTGGGGCTTGCGCTTGATGATGCGCGCAAGCGCAATGAGCTGGACCACCTCGTGCGACGCGAGGTCGGCAACCTGGAGCAGGTCCTTGGTCACGAGCGCTCGCGACAGGTGCGGCGCGCCCGCGTCGTGGCTGGCCAAAGGCGATGGCGAGGCGGATTGGCTCATTGGAGCGCCCCCAGGCATGCCTCAGCGCTGGCCTGCACCGGCGCTGCCTCGATCCCTGCGCACGCAGCATCTGCGTCCGCCGTGCATGCGGTCCCTTCTGCGCCGCCCGCGGCGAGTGTCGCGAGCGCCTTCGGGTTCGCCCATCCTGCGATCACGACAGGGGCTCCGCAGCGCGTGGCTGCATCGATGGCGCCGCGGACCTTCGGGATCATGCCTCCGCTGATCACGCCTGCCTCGATGAGATGCGTCGCCGTGGGGCGGTCCATGCGTGCGATGATGCGGCCGTCCGCGCCGCGCACGCCGGGCACATCCGTCAGGAACACAAGCGCCCGCGCACCGACCGCGGCGGCCACGGCGACTGCCGCGTCATCCGCGTTCACGTTGAGCAGCTCGCCCTGCGCGTCTGCGGCAATCGAGGAGATGACCGGGATCAGGCCGCGGTCGAGCAGTGCATCCACGACATCCGGACGGCCTCCCGTGATCTCGCCGACCCGCCCGAGATCCGCACCCGCGCGCACCGCGACGCGAGCTGTCGCAAGGCCACCTGCCGCGAGCGTCATGCCGACGGCGCGCACGCCCTCGGCCAGCAGCGCGCCTGTCAGTCGGGCGTTGATGGCGCCGGCCAGGACCGCCGCCACCTGCTCCATCTGCTCGGGGGGCGTGATCCGGATGCCCTCGTGCCGGCGCGTCTGCATGCCTAGCCGTGCGAGCTGCCGGTCCACGGCTGCGCCGCCGCCATGCACGATCACGGTGGAGCCCGGCGAGAGCGACTCGAGTGCGCCGATCGCACGGACGACCGACCGCATGGCGAGCGCATCGTCAATGAGCGCGCCGCCGAGCTTGACGACGAGAGGCCCAGCGCGGCTCATGATGCGACTCCCGCGAGCTGGGACTGAGCGCGCAGCTCGGCTGGCTGCACCGCGACACGCTCGTCGATGCCAAGCCGCTCGTCCATGCCGAAGCGGATGTTCAGGCACTGCACGGCCTGCCCGGCAGCGCCCTTGATCAGGTTGTCGATCGCGCTGCACGCGACCAGGTGCCGGCGCGCAGGGTCGACAGCCACCTGGATGTCGCAGAAGTTCGTGCGCTCGACGGCACCGACGCTCGGCCATGATCCCTCGGGAAGGATGCGCACGAACGGACGGCCCGAGTACCGCATGCGCAGGCACTCGCGCACGTCGGAGGCCGTGGCGCCATCGACGAGGGTGGCGTGCATCGTGCTCAGGATGCCGCGGTCGTAGGGTCCGATGTGCGGCGTGAAGATGATGTCTGCGCCGGTCTCCTGCTCCATCTCCGGCTGGTGGCGGTGCGACAGCACCCCGTACGGGGACTGGCTCACTTCGCAGAACAGGCTGCGCAGCGATGGCGACCGGCCAGCGCCGCTCACGCCGCTCGTGCTGTCGACGATCACGGCGTGATCGGCCAGGAGCCCGGCCTCGACAAGCGGCCGGAGGGCAAGCGCCACGCTCGTGGGGTAGCAGCCAGGCACCGCGATGAGGCGCGCCGCCGAGATGGCCCGGTCATTGAGCTCAGCCAGCCCGTACACAGCCTGGCCGAGCATTTCGGGATGCCGATGCGCGAACCCGTAGTGCGCGGGGTAGGCCTGCGGGTCGCGAAGGCGGAACGCGGCAGAGAGGTCGATCGCCACGATGCCCGCCTCGCAGAGCGCCGGCGCGAGAGCCTCGCTCGCCTCGTGCGGCGTGGCCAGCAGCACGGCATCTGGCCTGCATGCGACGATCGCCGCCTCGGAAGCGGCCTCGACGCACAGGTCGGTCCAGCCGCGCAGCCTCGGATGCAGCGCATCGATGCGGCCGCCACCGCCCGACTTGCCCTCCGACCCGAACAGGCCGCACAGCTCCACGTGCGGGTGGCGCAGCAGCATGCTCACCGCCTCGGCGCCCGCGTAGCCCGCGGCGCCGACGAGCGCCACGCGGACGCTGCCTCGACCCGCCGGAATCCGGGAGCCGCTCGAGCCGGGACCGGCTGCGGAGTCGGCGGAGCGAATGGACGTGGACATGGGTGGCGTGATGGGCATGGGGGGGAGTGCGGTGCGTCGCGGTCACGCGCGCACGGCGCCCGCAGACAGCTGCATGAGCTGGGACGCGAGCTCGCGGGCGGAGGCGGGGGAGGAGCAGGCGACGAAGATGCAGTCGTCCCCTGCGATGGTGCCGAGCGCGCCCTCAGGCGCTGCCCGGTCGATCTCGACGGCGAGCGCAGCGGCCTGGCCCGGCGCCGTGTGCAGCACGGCGATGGTGCCGCCGGACTGCGCGCCAAGCAGCATGCGGCGTACGGCGGCGGCAAGCGTTGCAGAGCGGTCTGCGGGCGCGGATGTCGCATCGAGGATCTGGTAGCCCCCGGCACCCTTCACGACGCCGAGCTCCGCAAGGTCGCGCGAGAGCGTCGCCTGGGTCACCTCGATGCCGCGGCGCGACAGGAGGTCCGCCAGCTCGGACTGGCTGGTGACATGCTGGCTCTGGATGAGGCGTGCGACCTCGCGCTGGCGCCGTGCTTTCGCGACCATTGGATAATTATGCATGAGAATGCATAAGTTGTCAAGAGGTGGCGTCAAAAAACCCGCCGGCGCCGGCAGGGGCGTGCGGCGGGTGAGGTGGTGCGGCAGCGCGCGGCGCCCGCGGTCACTCGGTGGCGTGCGACTCCGCAGGCTCGGCTGGCGCGCTCTCGTGACCGGCAGGCTCCGCCGGCGCGCTCGCCCCGGATGCGGGCGCTCGCCCTGCAGCCTTGGCCTCCTGGGCCTCCTTGCGCTTGAAGGCCTCGATCTTCTGCCGCTCAGGGATGATGATCATCGTCATCCGCTTGCCCGCCAGGCGCGGCTCGACCTCGACCTTGCCCAGGTCGGAGAGGCGCTCCGCGACGTCCGCCATGCGCACATCGCCGCGGCTCTTGTGCGCGAGCTCGCGGCCCTTGAAGTTCTGCACGATCTGCACGCGGTGCCCCTCGATGA
>JBIIIL010000102.1:0-8758 GCA_044234825.1 Phycisphaerales bacterium | reverse complement strand
TGGGGATGGACGACCGCATCGATGTGGTCGTCCATCCCCAGTCCATCGTCCACTCCTTCGTCGAGTTCGCCGACGGAAGCGTGATCGCGCAGCTGTCGCCGCCTGACATGCGCCTGCCCATCCAGTACGCGCTGACCGCGCCCGCGCGCGTGGCGGGCCGTGCCAAGCGCATGGACTGGCGCAATCTCGGATCGCTCGCCTTCGAGCCTGTGGACCACGACCGCTTCCCTGCCATCGGCCTGGCGTGGCGCGCGATCCGTGCGGGCGGCACCGCGGGCGCCGTGCTCAACGCGGCGAACGAGGCTGCGGTCGAGGCCTTCTGCTCAGGCAGCCTGCGCTTCGGCGAGATCGCCGAGGTGGTGGAGGCCGCACTCGACGCGATCGCGCCGACGCCCGTGCGATCGCTCGCCGACGTCTATGCGGCGGACGGTGCAGCGCGCTCGTTTGTCGCGGGTCGCCTCGCCCCGGCCTGACTACCCTTGCGCCATGGGACTGCTCGGCGATGGCGCCATCCTGCTGCTGGTCATCGTCGGCTTCGGCCTCCTGATCGCCATCCACGAGCTCGGGCACTTTGCCGCTGCGAAGTGGGCCGGCATCCGCGTGCACGACTTCGCGGTCGGCATGGGCCCGGCGGTGGTGGCGTGGCGGCGCGGCATTGGCCTCAGGCTGGGCTCGACTGCACCGGCCGTGCGCGACCGCATCGGCAAGAGCCCCTGGGACGCGAGCGAGCAGGAACTCAGGCAGGCGGGCATCGGCGAGACCGAGTACGCGCTGCGCGCGCTGCCGCTCGGCGGCTTCGTGCGCATGCTCGGCCAGGATGACCTCGACCCTCACGCGACAAGCGCCGACCCGCGCGCCTACAACCGACGGCCCATCGGCAAGCGGATGGTGGTCGTCTCCGGCGGCGTCGCGGCAAACATCGCGATCGCGCTCGCCTTCTTCATCATCGCCTTCATGGTCGGCGTGCGCTTCGAGGCTCCAATGGTCGGCGCGGTATCGCCGGGAAGCCCCGCAGATCAGGCCGGCCTCCTCGCGGGCGACCGGATCGTGTCGATCGACGGCGGGCCGGTGAGCACGTTCGCGGACATCCAGATCGCAGGCGCGATGAGCAGGCCGGGCCGGCCGCTGACGATCGTGGCGGAGCGGCAGGTGGACGGGTCGCCGCGCGAGGTCACGGTGACGGTCGATCCGCGTGCGGACCCGCGGATGGGCATGCGCATGATGGGCATTGCGCCTGCTGCGAGCACGACTCTGCTCAGCGAGCCGGACGCCCTCCCCTTTGTGATCTCCGCGATGCAGCGCGCCGGCTTCTGGCAGGGCTCCGCCGCGCCGACGCCAGAGCAGTTCGCCAAGGACACGATCTCCGTCACGCTCGAGGATGTGGCCGGCAAGCCCGCGCGCACGCAGGACGACCTCCAGGCCGCGATGGCCGAATCAGGAGGCGCCCCTGTTCCGAGCACTTGGCAGATGCTGGAGCGCACGGGGGCGCGCACCGTGCACGTGGACCTGCAGCCGCTGCCGATGTGGCCGATCCTCATCTACGCGGATGCTCCGCCTGACGCGCCCGCCGACTACGAGGCCGGTTTCGCGGGGCTCACGCCCCTGACGCGCGTGGCGCGCGTGCCGACCGAGGCGCCGGCGGCCAAGGTGCTGCGCGACGGTGACGTGATCCTGCGCGTTGGCGACGTCATCGGGCCTCGGCAGATGGAGCTCCGGCTCGCGCTGCAGCGCGCGGCCGGATCCGCAGTCGCCCTGCGCGTGCTGCGCGATGGCCGCGAGGAGAGCGTCACCGCTCCCGTAGGCCGCGACGGTCGGCTTGGCGTCGAGATCGGCTACGCATTCGAGGTGCCGATGATCGCGCGGCCCTTCGATCGCGTGCGGCTGCCGGAGGGCGATTCCGCCAAAGCCGGCGATGCCCCGCAGGCCGAGGCGACGCCGGTGGCACCGCTCGACCTGCTGCCGCTGACGCGCATCGACTCGATTGGCGGCCGCGCAGTGACCGACTGGGACTCGATGTTCATCGCGTTCCGCGAGGCCACGAGAGGGGGCTCGACGCTTGACGTCCCGATCACGTGGACGCTGCCGACGGCTGGCGCGACGGCATCCTCAGGCGCACTGCGCCTCTCCGCCCGGGACGCCAAGGCGATCTCTGCCGCGACATGGACCTGCGCCATCCCTCCGACGCTGTTCGCCCCGCTCGAGACCACGCTGTCTGCGGGCGGCGATCCGCTTCGGGCCGTGGCCATGGGGTTCCGCGAGACCCACAAGCTCATCACGCTCACCTACCTCACCATTGACCGCCTGTTCCGCGGCACTGTCGGCGTCGAGCAGCTGCGCGGGCCCGTCGGCATCGTTCACATCGGCACACGCGTCGCGGACCGGGGCATCACCTACATGATCTTCTTCCTGGCCATGATCAGCGTGAACCTGGCCGTGCTGAACTTCCTGCCGCTGCCGATCGCCGATGGCGGGCTCATGGTGTTCCTGCTCTACGAGAAGTTCAGGGGCAGGCCCCCGTCGCCGAGCTTCCAGAGCGCGGCGACCCTCGCAGGCCTTGTGCTCGTGGGCCTCCTGTTTGCGGTCACCTTCTACAACGACCTCATGAGACTCATGCAATGAGCGCACCCGTCACGATCCTCACCGGCGCCGGCAGCGGCATCGGCCACGCGCTTGCCCTGATGCTCGCGGAGCGGGGCCATACGCTCCACCTCGTGGGCAGGACGGCCAGCAAGCTGGCGCACACCGAGTCGGAGATCCTCGCCGCACATCCGGGCGCCAAGGTGCGTACGCACTGCATCGACCTGTGCGACAGCGACCTCGCGCACGGCGTGGTGGACTCGGCCATCGCCGCCGATGGAGGCATCGACTGCCTCGTCAATTGCGCAGGCATCGCGCCGCTCGCCCCGATCGACAGGACCGACGAGTCCGTCCTCGAGCATGCGTTCATGACGAACACGTTTGCCCCGGCGTTCCTCATTGCCCGGTGCTGGCCCCACTTCGCCGAGCGTCGTGCGGGCTGCATCGTCAACATCTCGTCGATGGCATCGATCGACCCGTTCCCGGGCTTCTTCGCGTATGCCGCCAGCAAGGCGGCCCTCGACTCGCTCACGCGAAGCTGCCACACCGAGGGCGCGCGCCGCGGCATCCGGGCGTTCTGCATCAACCCCGGCGCCGTAGAGACGCCCCTGCTGCGCAGCAACTTTCCGGAGCGGGTCCTTCCCCACGCGAAGACGCTGGCCCCTGAATCCGTCGCGCGCGTTGCCCTCGACTGCATCGAGGGTCGGCGTGATGAGGACCGGGGACGGCCGATCCCGCTCCCAAGCCCTTAGCGGCTGCCTGGCGCCAACCCGATAACCCGGGCGGATCGCGCCAGGGGTCTGGGGATGCCGAGGGATCTCGCCAAGGTCCGGATTTCGGTGCTTCTGACCGCAAATCGGCGGGCCTGACTGGACTGGGGTCCGAGTGCGGGGGAACATTGCGGACAAGGGTTGCGCGACGACGGAATTCCGCTGAGACACGAATGATGAAGAACACGTTGGCTCTGACCGCCGTGCTGGCGCTTGTTCCGGTTGGCCTCTCGCTGGCGACGGCGGTGCCGCAGAGGGCTCCGGAAGCCGCACCGGCTGCACGCGCGGGGCTCCTCCCAGTTTCTGCGTCCGTGGATGGTCCGCTCGCCCGGCCTGCCGATGCGGCACCGCAGCCGTCGCTCGAGATCGGCACCGCGCGCGAGACGTTCCTCCGCAGCACGCCGGGCGCTCTGGTCTCCGAGCGCGCCGGCCGCGTGACAAGGGTGTACGGCGTGCCGCTGGCTACGGGGCGCAACGCCACCGACAGCGCCAGTCGCTTCGTGCAGTCCCACGTTCGGATGCTCGGCGCGCGCCCCGAGGAGATGTCGATCCTCGGACCGTTCCCCGATGCGCGCCATGTCCAGCCCGCGGGATGGGACGAGGCGCTGCAGGCGTTCCGTTTCACCATTGTGGGCTATACGCAGCAGGTGGACGGTATCCCGGTCTTCCAGGCCGCGCTCAAGGTGCTTGTGCGCAACCAGCCGGGATGGCCGGTGGCTCTCGTGTCGAGCGACCTCAGGGACCTCGGCGACTTCCCCGCACAGCTGAAGCAGGTGAAGGTGGCGATGCCTGCCGAGTCGACCTTCGCGGCCGGCGTGCTTGGCGGTGACGCCAAGGGAGTGCGCATTCAGGACGCCTCGCTCACCATCTACGCGGGCGCGAACGAGATTCCTCACGAGCCCACGCTGGCCGTGCGCTTCGTGGCCGAGCGCGGCACGCCAGGCGACGCCGACTACTCGAAGGTGCTGCATGTGGTCGACGCCGCGGACGGGCGCCCGCTCTTCCAGGAGAGCATGATCTGCCATCTCGGGTCCGGCATCTCGTGCGAGGTCTCAGGCCACGCCACTGAGGGATTCGTTGCGGACCCATGCGCCGCGGAGGCGCCGCAGCCCATGCCCTACAGCAGGATCGAATGGACCGGCGCGGCGAGCGGCAGCGCCTTCGCGGATGCCAACGGACTGCTCACGATCCCCTATGAGGGCGCCGAGACCCTGACGCTCACCTCGAGACTCGGCGGACGCTTCTTCACCGTGAATGACTCGGGAGGCACGCCGATCTCAACCGTGACCGCGAGCGCACCTGGGGGCTCGGCGCAGGTCCTCACCCACAACACCGCCAACGACTCCGAGTTCGTGAGGGCGCAGGTGAATGCGTACCTGCATGCCAACATCGCACGCGACCTCGTGATGCAGTTCAACCCCGAGTTCCCGGTCATCGCGAACCAGCAGGGCGCGACCGCGTTCGCCATCAACGTGAACATCGGCAACACCTGCAACGCCTTCTACAACGGCAGCTCGATCAACTTCTACCGGGCGGGAGGCAGCTGCAGGAACACGGCCTTCGGCACCGTCGTGCACCACGAGTACGGGCACCACCTCGTGGCGACCGCCGGCAGCGGACAGGGCGAGTACGGCGAGGGCTTCAGCGACGTGCTCAGCGTGCTGGTCACCGACAACCCGCGACTCGCCGATGGCTTCTCGACCTGCGGCGCCGGCATCCGCCGCGCCGACAACACCTGCCAGTACCTCGTCTCCGGCTGCTCCTCGTGCGGCAGCACGATCCACTCCTGCGGGCAGCTGATCTCCGGCTGCGTGTGGGACACCCGACTCCTGCTCGAGAAGGACCATCCCGGCCAGGGACTCGACATCATCCGCAGGCTCGCGATTGACTCGGTGCTCCTGCACACCGGCACCGCGATCAACCCCGACATCACCGTCGACTTCATGGTGCTCGACGACGACAACGCCGTCCTCGGGGACGGCACGCCGCACTACGCGCAGATCCAGGCAGGCTTCTCCGCGCATGGCATGCCTGGTCCGGCGCTGTCCCCGATCTTCATCGACTATCCCTCGGGCGCCCCGGAGTATGCGCAACCCAATGGCCTCACGCGCGTGCATGCGCGAGTCCGTGGCGTGACGTCATCCCTTGTGGAGGGCACCACGTCGCTGCGCTGGCGCGTGTCAGGCAGCTCGACCTTCGCCAGCATCCCGATGGTCGCGGCAGGAAGCGATCTGTTTGCGGCGAACCTGCCCGCCACCGCGTGCGGAAGCACCGTCGAGTGGTTCGTGCAGGCGCAGGCGTCGACCGGCGAGACAGTCACGGCACCGGAAGGCGCGCCCGCCACGCTCAACCGGTCGAGCTCCGCCTACGGCATCGAGACGGTCTTCAACGACAACTTCGAGCAGGACCGCGGCTGGGTCATCGGGGCAGCGGGCGACAACGCGACCGCAGGCATCTGGGTGCGCGTCGACCCGAACGGGACCGCCGCGCAGCCCGAGAACGACGCGTCGCCAAAGGGCACGGTGTGCTTCATCACGGGCCAGGGTCCGGTGGGAGGCGCAGTCGGTGTCGCCGATGTCGATGGCGGAACGACCACACTGACCAGTCCTGCGATTGACGCCAGTGGCGGAAGCATCACGTTCCTCCGCTACTCGCGCTGGTACTCGAACAACACCGGCGCTGCGCCCAACGCCGACTCGATGCCGATCGAGGTCTCGAACAACAATGGCGCGACCTGGACACTGCTCGAGCTCGTGACCGAGAACGCCGAAGCCTGGGTCCAGCGCACCTGGCGCCTCAATGACGTCTTCCCGACGCTCGGAACCCAGTTCAGGGTCCGCTTCGTCGCCCGCGACCTCGGCACCGGATCACTTGTGGAGGCCGGCGTCGATGAGCTCGAGGTCTACCAGCTGAGGTGCGAGCCTGCGATCCCGGGGGACCTCGACGGCAACGGAAGGGTGGACGGCCTTGACCTGGCGGCGCTGCTGTCCGCGTGGGGCACCGGCGGCGCCGACCTTGACGGCAACGGCACCACGGACGGAGCGGACCTCACGGTGCTGCTCAGCGGTTGGACCGGGGCCTGAGGCCCGTCAGCGGCGGCGTCCCATCTCCCGCTCGATGTCGCGGCGCATCTCGCGCTCGGCGATCGCCTCGCGCTTGTCGCCCTTCTTCCGGCCCTTGCCCACGCCGACAAGCAGCTTCGCGCGGCCCTTCGCGAAGTAGACCTTCAGCGGCACCAGCGACACGCCCTTGGCCTTGACCTCGGTGGCCAGGCGGGCAATCTCGCGCCGATGAGCCAGCAGGCGACGCACCCTGCGCGGCTCGTGCTGCCGGTCGCGACCCGCCGGCGGGTACTCGTCGATGTGCACGCCGTGAAGCTCCAGCGCGGGCGGATCGGCGCGCGCCATGACGAAGCCCTCGGCGAGGCTGATCTTGCCGTCACGGATCGACTTCACCTCGGTGCCCAGCAGCTCCATCCCGCACTCGAGGGTGTCCTCGATCGCGTAGTCGTGCCGGGCTCGGCGGTTCTCGATCTCAGGGGCTTTGGAGGGCTCCTTCACGCCCCGATGCTAAGGACCGCTTGGCGCTATACTCGCCGATCCGCTTCCAAAGCCCAGGTGGCGGAATTGGCAGACGCGCCAGCTTGAGGTGCTGGTGGGGCAACCCTTGGAGGTTCGAGTCCTCTCCTGGGCATCCGACGCCGCGGCAACCCCGCGGCGTCGCTTTTTTTGGCGGCCCCGCCTCAGACGCCGCGCGTGCTCGGCGCCCAGATGAACTTGTGCAGCTGGAGGTTCATGCGCGCGCCGAGCCGGTCGGCCAGCATCCACTCCGCGAGCGTGCGAGGCGCAAGCGCGCGGGCACCGAGGATCTCGAGCCCCTTCGCCTGCTCGAAGACCGGCGACAGCAGCACCGCGCGGCAGCGCTCGGGGAGCCTGTGCTTCGCCATCATCGACTTCGCGAAGTCGTAGTCGGCACGGTCCGTGACCACGAACTTGACCTCGTCATGGGGACGCAGCCGGTCGAGATTCGCCGCGAGGTTGCGCGCGTGCTCGCCGGACCCTGGCGTCTTCACGTCGAGGATGATGTGCGTGCGCGGGTCGAGCACGGAGGTGTCCATCGCGCCTGACGTCTCGACCAGCACCGTGTGGCCGAGGTCCAGCAGCCGACTGACCAGCGCTGCGCACGCGCGCTGCGCGAGAGGCTCCCCGCCGGTCACCTCGACCAGCGGGCACCCCACGGCATTCACCTCGCGCACGACATCCTCGAGCGGCCTCGAGACGCCCTCCCGGAACGCGTACTCGGTGTCGCAGTAGGCGCATCGCAGGGGGCACCCCGTGAGGCGCACGAAGACGCACGGGCATCCGGCCCAGGTCGACTCCCCCTGGATCGAGTGGAAGATCTCGTTGATCCGCAGCGACTCGCTCACCAGACCCAGCCCTCGACGATCGCCTCGCGCGGCACCGCGCAGGCGCAGGGATCGGTCGCAAGGACCAGCGCATCGACGATGTCGCCCTCGGCGTCCTCGGCCGCCTGCCGCTGCACCGCGGCAGAGGTGCGCACGCCCGCGCCGCGCAGTCGGCGGAGGATCTCCTCGCGGACGCGCTGGGGCGGCTCGCCAGCCCCCTTGTACGCGCGCGATGGCCACCCTCGGCGCTGGAGGACGCTTGCAGGGCAGCCCTCCCCCACCGACACGCGGGCGCCACGCACAGGACGCATTGGCTCGATGGACACCTGCCCCTCGCGCGCCAGCGGCAGCAGCACCTCGCACACCAGCGTCCAAGTCTGCTTGAAGACTCGAAGGTTCATCGGCGCCATCGGCGTGCGCGCGTCGTGGTCGGTCGCACGGCGCGGCTCGGTGCGCTCAAGGCTCCGCAGCGCGGCGCGCCATGGCCGGGCGCCGCCGAAGGACTCCATCCATTCGGCCACCCCAAGCCAGTCGGCGGCGACGTCGTGCGACTGGATCGTGGCGATGGGGAGTCCGGCCGGCGCATCGATGCGCCAGAGGTGCGCGGACCCGTCGCTGGCGCTCGCGCGAATGCGCTCGAGCAGCCCACGGCGGTCCATGCGCTCGACCGTCGTCTCTGCCGGCGCATGGCCAGCCTGCTCGCGCCGCCCGTGCCCGGCGGGCGCTGCGGACGTGCCCCGCGTCACGCGCGTGGCGACGCGGATCTTGTGGCTGCCGCCGGAGTCGGCGCCGGAGAAGTCGACTCCGTGGAGGATCATGCGGATCTGCGCGTGCCTGCGCTGTTCAGTTGCGGCCGCACGCGCTTGAGGGCTTGCCGCAGGGGCAGCACGATCCAAGGTGCACATGGGAGGTGCCGGTCCCGGACTCGCTGCCCGACACGCCGAAGCAGCTCATCTTGCGGATGAACCGGCGGCCCTTGCCCGACGGATCCTCGACGGGCGCATCG
>JBIIIL010000101.1:0-8807 GCA_044234825.1 Phycisphaerales bacterium | reverse complement strand
CGCGAAGAGCTGGTTCGGCCGGATGCTCGCGTCCGTGCCGTCGGGCCCGTCGATCACGTCGAAGCAGCACGCGCTGCGGGTGTTCCAGAACCGCCCGAAGGAGTCGGCGGCGCGCTCCGCCGCACGCGCGTACGGCGCGGGGTCCGCGCCTGCACGGGGCGCCAGTCGCGCCATGGCCCGGAGCGCGTGGTGCCAGAGCGCATTGACCTCGACAGGCTTCCCGATGCGCGGCGTGATCACGCGGTCGCCGCACTTCGCGTCCATCCAGGTGAGCTGAACGCCCGGCTCGCCCGCGCGCAGCAGCCCATCGGCGGGATCTGCGCCGATCCCATGGCGGGTTCCCGCGATGTAGCGGTCGATCACCTGCGACATTGCAGGCCACGCGTCCTTGAGGAAGGAGTCCGGCGCGCCAGCCCTCATCGTGTCATCGATGGCCGAGATCATCGCCAGCGGCGCGTCGACGCTGTTGAACTCGATCGGATCGCCCGCACGGTCGGGAAACCGGTTCGGCAGCATGCCGCCGTCGATGGCTCGGCACCAGGTCCTCAGGACGAGCTGCGCCTCATCGAGCCTGCCTGGCACCAGGAGCAGTCCAGGCAGCGACAGCATCGTGTCGCGGCCCCAGTCGCCGAACCACGGGTAGCCCGCGATGATCGAGAGCCCCTCGAGGTCGCCCACGCGGCGCCTGACGACGAACTGGTCCGCAGCGAGGCACAGCTGGCCGACCGGCCGCATGGCGTCGGGGAGTCCGCACTGGGCCAGCAGCGCGGTCTCGCGGCGCACGTGCGTGGCACGGTCGGTGCCGGAGACCGGCGCATCGTGCGGCGCAGTCGACACGGTGAGCGCGCTTGATGCGCCTGGCTCGAGCACGATGCGGACCTCTGCCGCGCGCACGAGCGCATCGGCGAAGTCGTAGCCGCGCGCCCGCTCCTCGGGAAGCAGGAAGTTGCGCCACACGGACTGGTCCGGTGCCGGCACGACCGCATCGCCCTGCACCCAGACGGAGCTCGTGGGCGTCTCCTGTCCCGGCCAGCGGATGCGGACGCCTCGTGCTGCCAGCTCGCACGTGGGGATGACGATGTCGGCGGATGCGAGCGCGTGATGCGGCCGCCTGTCGACGAGCACGTCCATCGAGATGTCGATGGGGTTGGAGGCCTCGCGAGCGGTCCACTCCATCACGGTCGTGTGCTCGCCGCGCACCATCCACATGCGCAGCTCGATCAGCGCGTCCGAGATCGCCCATCTCCACACTGGGATCGACCCGTCAAGCCGGAACTGCTGCAGCAGGAGATGGCCCTTCGGCTCGACCGATCCATCCGTCCAGAGCCCTGTGTGGAGGGGATGCGACGACCCGCGGTAGGTCACGGTCGGCGCCATGGCGCCCACCAGCATCGTCCGGTCCGCCGGCGAGTCGCCGGCGACCACGAGCATCCCGTGGTAGCGGCGCGTACGCGCGAGGGCGATCGTTCCCATCGCGTAGCTGCCGAGACCGTTGGTCAGCAGCCATTCGCGGTCCAGCGCGGCGCGGTCGTTGCAGATCGCCCGGCCGAAGTCGACGAAGTTGAACTGAAACGCGTTGACTCCCGCCATTCAGCCCTCGCGCTCCTTCCGGCGGCGCTTGAGCTCCGCGTCGACGAACCCGTCGATGTGGCCATCGAGCACATGCTCGGGATTGCCCTCCTCGTACCCGGTGCGGTGGTCCTTCGCGCGGTTGTCGTAGAAGACGTAGGAACGGATCTGCGTGCCCCATCCGCGCTCGACCTTGCCTCCCTTGGCTGCGTCGATCTCCGCCGCGCGGCGCTCCTCCTCAAGCTGCTCGAGCTTCGACCGGAGCACGGTGAGCGCCTGCTTGCGGTTCTGCGGCTGGTCGCGGTAGGTGCTGGCGACCACCATGATGCCCGTGGGCTTGTGCACGACGCGGATGGCGGTGGCGACCTTGTTCACGTTCTGGCCGCCAGGGCCCGAGGCGCGCACGAACGGCGTGATCTCGAGGTCCTTCTCGGGGATCTCGAGCGCCGACTCGTCGAACTCGGGCGTCACATCGACCGTGGCGAAGCTCGTCTGGCGCTTGCCTTCGGCGTTGAAGGGCGACACGCGCGCGAGCCGGTGCGTGCCGTGCTCGCAGCTCATGTACCCGTACGCGAAGGGGCCCTTGACGAGATAGGACACCTCGGCGATGCCGACCTCCGTGCCGTAGGTGCGGCTCATCTCCTCGACCTGCCAGCCCATGCGCTGCCACCAGTACAGGTACATCCGCTCGAGCATCTCGGCCCAGTCATTGGCCTCGGTGCCGCCCACGCCTGCCTGGATGGCGACGAATGCGTTGCGGTGGTCGTGCTTGCCCGACAGCAGCGACTGCAGCTCGACCTTCTCCATGCGCTGCTGGAGCTGGAAGAGGGACTCGTCCGCCTCGGAGAGCATCTCGGCGTCCCCCGACTCCTTGGAGAGCTCATAGCCCACCTTCGCGTCGTCGAGCCCGGCCATCACGGCCTCGAGCGGCTCGGTCTGCGCGCGGATCACCTTCATCTCGGCGATGACCTTCTGGGCCCGGCGAGGGTCGTTCCAGAGGTCAGGCTCGTTCATCTGCGCCTCAAGCCGGGCGCGTTCGGCGAGTCGTGACGGCCAGTTAAAGGGAGTCGCGGATGGTCGTGATCCGCGCCTCAAGGTCGTCGATCACCGGCTGATGCGCATCGAAATGCATCCGGCGATCGTAGCATCGGCGTGCCATGAGCATGCAGGAACACACGGAGCTCGTCGCCGCGCGCCGCGCCAAGCTCCACCGCTACCGGAGCGAGCTCGGCGTAGAGCCCTACGGGCAGCGCGTGCCGGGGCTTCTGTCGCTTGCGCAGGCGCGCGCCCTCTTCGACGAGGCCGCGCACGCGACCTTCGACGCCGCGGATCGCGCCGCCCGCGAGGCTGCGAAGCAGCAGCTGGCGTCGGGTGGCGCGCCGGCCGTGGCAGCTCCGGTCCCCGATGCGCGCGCCGAGGTGCGGGTGGCGGGCCGGGTGATCCAGCACCGCGACATGGGCAAGATCGTCTTCCTGCAGCTGCGCGACCACAGCGGCGACCTGCAGGTGTCGATCTCCAAGGCGGCGGTGCCTCCAGGCGACTTCGAGATCGCCAAGAGCCTCGACTACGGCGACATCGTGTCGACGGCCGGTCGAATCGGCCGGACGCAGAAGGGCGAGATCTGCGTGTGGAGCGGCACGCTTGCGCTGCAGTCGAAGAACCTCGAGCCTCCGCCCTCGAAGTGGCACGGGCTCGAGGACGAGGAGCTCAGGTGCCGCCGCAGGTACGTGGACATGTGGGCGAACCCGCAGGTGACGCGCACGCTCGCGGCCCGCGCCGGCATCGTGTCCGAGGTGCGGCGCTTCATGGAGTCCCGCGGCTTCCTCGAGGTGGAGACGCCGATGATGCATGCGCTCGCCGGAGGCGCGGCCGCGCGTCCCTTCGTCACGCAGCACAACGCGCTCGGCATGCAGCTCTACATGCGGATCGCGCCGGAGCTCTACCTGAAGCGGCTGCTCGTGGGCGGGCTTCCGCGCGTCTTCGAGATCAACCGCAACTTCCGCAACGAGGGCATCGACCGCTCGCACAACCCGGAGTTCACGGCCATGGAGGCGTACGAGGCCTTCGGCGACTACGGCACCATGATGGAGATGGTCGAGTCGCTCGTGCACCGATGCGCGTGCGCGGCGCTCGAGCGAGGCTGGCACCCGGCCGGCGAGCCGGGCCCCACGCTGCCGTGGGGACCGCACCGCGTGAGCTACGCCACGCCCTTCGTGCGCGTCCGCTACGAGGAGCTCTTCGAGCGGGCCATGGGCTTCCCGATCGCGGACCGCGATCGCACGCGTGCGGCCGCGGTCGCGGCGCGCCTGCCGAATGCGGGCACGGCCGACCACTGGCTGCTCGTCGATGCGCTCTTCGAGGAGCGCGCGGAGTCGCTCATCGACCCGTGCCGACCGACATTCGTGGTCGACTATCCCAGCGCCACGAGCCCGCTCACGCGGCCGAGCCGCACGCGGCCAGAGCTCGCGGAGCGCTGGGACCTGTTCATCGCGGGCATGGAGGTCGGTCCCGCGTACACCGAGCTCAACGATCCTGACATCCAGCGCGCCAAGTTCAGCGAGCAGCTCGCTGGGGCCGACGACGAGCAGCTCGCGTTCCGCTCGATGGATGAGGACTTCCTGATGGCGCTGCAGGTCGGGATGCCTCCGGCCGGGGGCATGGGCCTGGGCATCGACCGCCTCGTGATGCTGCTCACCGGAAGCGCATCGATCCGGGACGTCATCGCATTCCCGCTCATGCGGCCCGAGCATGACGGCCCTGCCGAGCCGCAGTGACATGCGCGCCGCGTCGCGCCACCAGCCCTCGGTGCGGACGTCGCCTGTGCGCCGCATGCGCGCGGCGTGGTCGAGGCGGACATCGGCGATGCCGGCGGCCCTCGCGGCGCTCGTGGGCCTGGCGCTCCATGCGGCTGCGGCCCGCGCCGCCACGCCGTTCACCGCGCAGGAGCACTGGTACCGGATCTCCATCGATGGCACCGACGCGGGCTGGCAACGCACGTCGGAGGCTCCTGACGCGCGCGGCACGCGCAGCGCGTCCGAGTCGTACCTGCGCGTCGGCCGCGACGGCGCATCGACGGAGATCAGGATCCGCTGGGAGCTCGTCGAGGACGCCCTCGGCACGCCGCTCGAGTGCACGGTCGAGCAGTGGGTGGGCGCTGCGCCAACCAGGACGCGCGCCGAGTTCGGTCCCGATGGGGTGCGCGCACGCAGCGAGTCTGGCGGACGCAGCGTGGAGCAGACGATGCCTGCGCTTCCGCCCGGGTGCCTGGGGCCCGCGGCGGCGGCGAGGCACATCGAGTCGCAGCGATCCGCGGGCGCGAGGCGCATCTCGTGCACGACGGTCGATCCTGCATCGGGCCTCGGTCCCGTCGGCATCGTGACCGTGCCCGCTGCTGGGGACCGGTGCTGGAGCACGACGACGACGGTCGTGCCTGCGCCGACGACCGAGTGCCTCGACGAGCGCGGCGATGTGGTGCGGGCCGAGTCGAAGCTCGGCATCGGCGTGTTCGTGCTGACCCGGATGGACAGGGCTCTGGCGCAGGCCCCGCTGCCTGGCGCGGGCGGCGGCGTGGACGTGCTGCGCCGCAGCGTCGTGGCGATCAGGCCGCCGGCCGATGGATTGCTCGCCGCGGGTCGCGCGGTCCTGGTCGTGCGCGCTCGCTCGGGCGCGCTGCTGCCGCTGCCCTCATCGGGCTCGCAGCGCGTCGACGCTGCCGCCGGCGGCGCATCGGCGCGCGTGTCGGTGGACGCCTCCCGCGGCAGCGCCCCCTCCGGCGGCGAGGCGGAGGATGCCCGCTACCGAAGCGCGTCCCCGATCGTCGACAGCGACGACCCCGCGATCCGGGATGCGGTGCAGCGCGCGACCGCCGGCGTGAGCGGGGGGCAGGCCGCGCGCGCGGAGGCGATGCGCGCATTCGTGCACGGGCACGTCACGGGCAAGGACCTCGAGTCCGTGTACGCAAGCGCATCAAGCGTGCTCCGCGAGCGGAGCGGGGACTGCACCGAGCACGCGGTCCTGCTCGCGGCCATGCTGCGGGCGGGCGGCATTCCGTCGCGACTGGCGGCGGGCGTCGTGTACGCGCGCGAGTTCGCGGGCGTCCGCGGGTGCTTCGCGTGGCACATGTGGACTCAGGCGCTGATCGATGGGCAGTGGCGGGATCTCGACGCGACGCTTGCGGCGCGCGCCTTCCATGCGGGGCACATCCTGGTCGCGACCGGCGCGCAGGACGGCCCCTCGATCGATCCGGCGTTCGCGGCCATGGTGATGTCGGTCGGCGACCTGGCGATCGAGGTGGAGTCCGTCGATGGCGTGGCGGTGCCCGGGGGCGTGCGCCGTGAGTGAGTCAGGCTCCCCGATGCAGAGCGCGGGCTGCCCGCCGATGGCGCCCCTCCCGGCGCGCGATCCGCAAGGCCACAAGGGGACGTTCGGCACCGTGGTGGTGGTGGGCGGATGCGCGATGGGTCTCGGCACGACTCCGCGTGCGGGCGATGCGGGCGCGCGCGTGATGTTCGGCGGACCGGTGCTCTGCGCGCGCGCCGCGCTCCGCGCAGGATGCGGGCTCGTCGATCTGGCGCTTCCGGCGCCGCTCGTGGCCGGCGCGCTGGCCGCGCTCGAGAGCGCAACCGCACACGCGCTGCCGGTCGACGCGGCCGGAGAGCTTGACGCGTCGGGCTGCGCGTCGGTGCTCGATCCGGTGCTCGCGCGCGCGACGGCGATCGCGATCGGTCCGGGCCTTGGCGGAGGCCATGCGGTGGTGCAGGTCGTGGTGCGCCTGCTGGCGCGCGAGTCGCTGCCCGCGGTCGTGGATGCGGACGCCTTGAATGCGCTGGCCGCAACTCCCCGCTTCGACCTGGACTTCCGTGCGCCGGCGATCCTGACGCCGCACCCGGGCGAGTTCGGTCGGCTCGCCGCATCGCTCGGGCTGCCCGCGCTGGCCGACGGCGCATCCCCTGAGGAGCTGCATGCCGCAGCGCAAGCGCTCGCGCGCCGCGTGGGTGCGGTGGTGGTGCTCAAGGGGGCGCGCACCACGGTCAGCGACGGGCTCCATGCATGGAGCGTGCGTGCCGGCACACCCGCGCTTGCCACAGGTGGGTCGGGAGACGCGCTTGCCGGCATCTGCGCCTCGCTCCTGGCCCAGTTCGGTCCGGCCTCGCGTGCGCGGTCGCTCTCCATGCTCGACTGCGCACGGTGGGCTGTCGTCCTGCATGGCATGGCTGCGCAGCGCTGGAGCGCAGCTCATGGGCAGGCGGGGATGCTGGCGCATGAGCTCTGCGACAGCGTGCCGGAAGCGATCGAGGAGGCCCGTGAGCGCGGCTGGCGTGGCTAGACTGGACCGCTTCATGGCCGCCGCAGAGCACGTCAACGTCCGGGACCTCAAGCCCAACACGTACATCGAGGGCGTCTACAGCCTCGTGAACCCGCAAGTCGGCGCGACGCGCAACGGCAAGAGCTACCTCAAGGGCCTGATCCGCGACGCCACCGGCGAGGCTGCCGTGCGCCAGTGGAACTTCGACGAGTCGCAGATGCCGGAGGCCACCGCCACCGGCTACGCCTACATCGCAGGACGTGTGGAGCTCTACAACGGCATGATCCAGGTCATGCTGGACCGTCTCGATGCCGTGCAGGTGTCTGCGGACCAGCTGCGGGCGCTGCTGCCCGCATCGACGCGTGACATCACGCAGATGTACGGCGAGGCCGCGTCGATCCTGAGGTCGCTGCGCCATCCTGCGATGCGCGCCCTCATGGAGGCGTACCTCGGCGACGAGCCGCTGATGGACAGGTTCCGGCACGCGCCCGCCGCCGTGAGCGTGCATCACGCGTGGCTCGGCGGGCTGCTCGAGCACACGCTGCAGCTGATGACGATCGCCGAGCGGATCCTGCCGCTGTATCCCGGCCTGAACCGCGATGTGGTGCTTGCGGGGCTCTTCCTCCATGACCTCGGCAAGGTCTACGAGATGGACTGGGAGCGCGGCTTCTCGTACACCACCGACGGCCAGCTCATCGGCCACATCGTGCGCGGCGCGATCATGCTGCAGCTGAAGGCCGCGGTCGCCGCGCGCGAGAGCGGGCACCGCCTTCCGCCGGATGCGGTGAAGGTGCTGCAGCACATCATCCTGTCACACCACTCGCTGCCCGAGCATGGCGCGGCCAAGCCGCCGTCGACGCCAGAGGCGATCTTCGTGGCGATGCTCGACAACCTCGACGCGAAGACCATGATCGGCCTCGCTGCGGCCGCGCGCGACCGAATCCAGCCAGGCCACGCGGACTTCACCGACCGCGTGTGGTCGCTCGATACGAGGATCTACCGGCGCGACCCTCTCGCGCCCGACGACTCGGTCGAACCCGAGATCGAATCGGCGACCAGCCCCGCAAGCTCGGCGAGCGCATCCGCATCGTGAAGCGCCGCGGGGTAGGTGCGGTCTGTGGCGGCCCTCGCTGAGGCGCGCACGCTGCAGTGCTCGGCATCGGCGCGGGCAAGCGCCTCGAGCTCCGCATGGCGCTCGGCCCTCAGGCTGATGACGCGCGTGCGCATGGCATCGAATGCGCGCTTGCGCTCGGGCGATCCTCGCGGCATCGAGGCGATTGCCGCAAGCGCCGGCGCGCGCACAGGATCGCGGGCGACCCCGTCGAGCCTCGCGGGATCAACCCACGCGTCGCGCCAGGTCAGGGCGCGACCAGGCGCGGCCGAGGCGAGGCCGAACGACTCCGCCCGGAAGCGCAGGTCTGCAGTCGCCACCGAGAACGGCGGGAGTGCGCGCCCGAGCGCGCTGCGCCACCATGCGTCGCCCGCGCGCTCGTAGGTCTCGCCGCCGGTGCCGTGCACGAAGTGGATACCAAGCGCGCGAACGAGGCCGGTGGCGAGGAATGCGCGGGGCAGTAGGACGCGACGCGTGACCGCGTTGGCGGCCGCTCCAGGTCCTGCATCGAGCGCGCCCTCGCGCAGCAGCGCCCGCAGCCGCGTGCCGCCGATGCGCACACGCCTGCCGCCCCCATCGACCTCCCACAGGGGAACCTCGCTGTCATGCCCGTCGATGCGCAGGCGCGACGCGGCTCGTGGCGCGTGGAGGAGCGCGTCGTTGAACGCACGCGCGCACGACTCGGGGTCCGCCGCGATCCGGTCCGCGCAGGCACGGCCGAGCGGCGTGCTCAGCAGCGCCGATGCGCACACCATGTGCGCGGGCCGCGCGAGGCAGCCCAGGCCTGAAAGGGCCCGGAAGTTCGCGTCGGCGGTTCGCCAC
>JBIIIL010000100.1:0-8845 GCA_044234825.1 Phycisphaerales bacterium | reverse complement strand
CACGGTCATGGACGTCGCGACTGGGTCCGGCGACATTCCCGTGGCGCTTGACCGCATGGCGCGCGCCGAGCGGCTGGAGGCCCGCTGGATTGGCGTCGATGCGAGCGCGCATGCGCTGGCGCGTGCGCGGGATCGCGCATCGTGTGCGGGCACCGCGCTGGAGCTGCACCAGGCCGACGCCACGCGTCCGCTTCCGGTGCGGGCCGACGTCGTCATCAGCAGCCTGTTCCTGCATCACCTCACGGAGGCGCAGGCCATAGCCGCGCTGCGCGCCATGCGCGGCGCCGCGGTTCATGCGCTGGCGGTGAGCGACTTGCGCCGAAGCGGACCGGGCCTCGCGCTGGCATGGACCGCGTCACGCGTGCTGAGCAGGTCCCCGGTGGTGCACTTCGACGCCGTGGCCTCCGTGCGCGGTGCATTCAGCGAGCGCGAGATGATTGGGCTCGCGCGTGAGGCCGGACTCGAGGGTGCATCGATCCGGCGCGCATGGCCGCAGCGCATGGTGCTGCACTGGTCCAGCGGAGCGAGATCGTGAGCGCACCGGCTGCCGCCCATTCGTCACCGCCGGCCCGCGCCGCATCTGCCGGGCGCGCGGATGCCGTGGTCATCGGCGCAGGGCCCGCAGGAAGCGTCGCGGCGGCGCTCCTGGCGCGCCGCGGGATGCGCACGATTCTTGTCGAGCGCGAGCGGTTTCCCCGCACGAAGGTGTGCGGCTGCTGCCTCGGTCCGCGTGGCGTCGCCGCTCTCTCCGCGGCTCGCCTCTCCAGTGCGGTCGACGGTGCCCAGGCGCTCGAGTCGGTCTCCCTCGCGCATGGCAGGCACTGGATCTCGCTCCCGCTGTCGGGCACTCGCGTCATCGGCCGTGACGTGATGGACACCCGCCTTGCGGAGGCTGCTGCGAGCGCAGGATGCGATGTGCGCATGGGCATGCGCGCATCGGTGACCGAAGCCGGTGGAGTCCGCACGCCTGCACGCGTAACGTTCGACGAGCTTGGCGGCACAGGCTCCATGCACATCGACGCTGGCATCGTGGTGGTCGCGGATGGGATTGGCGGCAGGTCGCTGTCGCCACTGTGCGGAGATTCCGCGTGGGAAGTCGACCGCCATTCGCGATTTGGCGTCTCGGCGACGGTGCCCGCTGATGCGCTTGACGTGCCGGAGGGCCAGCTCTGGATGATGTGCCGCGCAGACGGCTACGTGGGGGCTGTGCGCCTCCCGACGGGGCACATCGATGTGGCAGCTGCGCTCGATCCGATGGCTGTGCGCCGCGCGGGCGGTCCGGGAGCGCTCGTGCCTGACTTGGCCCGCGGATGCGGGCGCCGCTTCGCGGGCGCCGAACGCTGCGCTTGGAAGGGGACGCCTGCGCTCACGCGCCGACGCGCATGGGTGGCGCAAGGTCGGGTGATCTGCGTGGGCGACTCGGCCGGGTACATCGAGCCATTCACGGGGGAGGGCATGAGCTGGGCGATCGAGTCAGCGATCGCTGCGGCGGACATTGCGCCGGGGATCGTGGCCTGCGGCGAGTCGGCCGCGTGGAGCCGGACGCTGGCAGGAGCGGTCGGCGCGCACCATCGCAGGTGCCGCCGCGTCTCGACGCTGATGCGGTACCCGCGCGCTGCACTGTGCGCGATGCGTGCAGTGGCGCGCGTACCCGGGATGCGCCGCCGTCTTGGTGCGCTGGCGACGGGGGCCGCATGAGCGCATTGCCCGAGTCACGATCCGGCACAAGCGGCTTGCGGCCGGCCGTCCCGCCTGTGATACGCGCCATCGGCACGGCTGTGCCCGAGCGATCGCTCTCTGCAGCACGGTCGCTGGAGGTGGCCCGCTCGCTCACCCCGGAGGCGGTGCCGCTGTCCCTGCTGCGCCGGCTTCACGACAGGTCCGGGATCGAGGGCAGGGGATGTGCGGTGCTTGCGCACGACGGCGCCGTGCCGATCTATGGCGTGAGCGCCTCCGACATCGCCGTGGCGACCAGCCCCGGAACCGCCGAACGCATGCAGGCCTACGCGCTGGCGGCGGAGTCCCTGGCGATCGAAGCCGCACGCCTTGCGCTCGTGCGCGCGTCGATCGACGCCTCGCACGTCACGCATCTCGTCACCGCATCATGCACGGGATTCGCCGCGCCAGGTGTGGACCAGGCGATCATGGGCGCGCTCGGGCTCGGATCCCACGTGCGCCGAACCCACATCGGATTCATGGGATGCCACGCGGCGGTCAACTCGCTGGCCGTCGCGGCAGCGTTTGCGGCATCGCAGCCAGGCGCATGCGTGCTGCTCGTGTGCACCGAGGTGTGCACGGTGCACTTCCAGGCGAGCGCACGGGTGGACCGTGTGGTCGCGAACACGCTGTTTGCGGATGGCGCCGCGGCGGCGGTGGTGTCCGCACCGACTGGAGACGATGGCGGCGTTCAGGGCCTCGCCGAGTGCCCGTCGCTGGTGCGATGCGCCTCCGAGATCATTCCGGGCTCCGCGGGCTCGATGGCGTGGCACATCGGGGACAACGGTTTCGAGATGACTCTCGGCGCAGATGTCCCGGATCGGATCTCCGCAGCGCTGCCGCCGTGGGTCGACCGAGAGCTCGCGTCGCTCGGCCTTGCGCGGAGCGATGTGGGCGGCTGGGCAATCCACCCAGGCGGTCCGCGCGTCATCGATGCGGTCACCGAGTCGCTTGGCCTTCCGGCCGATGCGGGCAGCGCCTCCCGAGCTGTGCTCCGCCGGCACGGCAACATGTCCTCGGCCACGCTCCTCTTCATCATGGATGAGATGCGCCGTGCCGGAGTGCCTCGCCCGTGGGTTGGCCTTGCGTTCGGCCCGGGCCTCGCCGGCGAGATGGTGATCCTCGCGTGAGCCGCCTGCCTGCGACCGTTGACGATGCGCCATCGCTTGAGGTGCCGGTCGACTCGATCGAGGCGGTGGAGATCGCCGCGCCGTTCGCCGACCGCATCGAGCTCTGCGACGACCTCGCAAGCGAGGGCTGGACGCCCGCCGCGCCGCTCGTCCGCGCCGCACGCGACGTCAGCGATGCGCGGCCTCAAGGATGCCGACCCCGCATCATCGCCATGATCCGTCCCCGGCTGCCTGAATCGAGGCTGTCGCCCGATGCGGCATCGTTCGTCGCGACCGAGCGCATCGTGTCGCGCTCCGAGCGGGAGATCGCCTCATGCATCGATGCGGGTGCCCACGAGATCGCGATCGGCCTGCTCGATGCCCACGGCCCCATCGACATCGCCGCCTGCGGGCGGCTGCGCGATGCGGCCGCAGCGCGCGGCGCCACTGTCGCGTTCCTGCGCGTGTTCGACCTGCTGCATGACCGTGCCCAAGGCTGGCGCGCGCTGGCGCAGCTCGGCATCGGCCGAGTGCTCACGGCGGGCGTGCTCGGATGGGATGCTGCGGTCGCGCCCATCGAGGCGCGGATGGGCGTCATTGCCGAGGATGTCGTCCGCACGGACCGATCGATGGCCATTGCGGCCGGTGGCGGCGTGCGTGCCGCCAACGCGGACCGGTTCCTGAAGGTCACCCCGCACCTCCATGCATCCTGCCGGGTGGGCGGGCGCATCTGCGCGGGGGAGGTTGCGGCGCTGCGGGCCTGCCTGTCGCGGGCACAACCCATCGCCCGCTTGCCGTAGCCTTCGCCCGTGCCGCACATGGAACCTCCCTCAACGCCCTCGTCCGGACGCGTCTACAACTTCTCCGCCGGCCCTGCGTGCATGCCCGAGAGCGTGCTGGTGCAGCTGCAGGGGGAGATGCTCAACCTCTTCGGCACGGGCATTGGCCTCCTCGAGCACAGCCATCGCGGCGCCGCCTATGACCGGCTGCTCGACGAGGCGCTTCACGCCGTGCGCTCGTGCGCGGGCGTGGGACCCGAGTGGGAGATCCTCTTCATGCCTGGCGGCTCCATGCAGCACTTCCCGCTGCTGGCCATGAACTTCGTGCCCAAGGGCGGCAGCGCTGCATTCCTGGATACCGGGCTCTGGGCGCACAAGGGCGCTGCGGAGACCTCACGTGTCTGCACCGTCCGGACGCTCTTCGACGGCACTGCGATCCGCTACGCGCACGTGCCCGAGGCGCGCGAGATCTCCGATCCGGGCGACGCCGCCTACCTGTGCTACTGCTCGAACAACACCGTGGAGGGCACCCAGTTCCGTGCGCCGCCGCGCACGAATGTGCCGCTCTTCTGCGACGCGACCAGCGACATCTTCTCGCGCGACCTCGACTGGAATGCGCACGAGCTCGTCTTCGCCAGCGGCCAGAAGAACCTCGGTGCGTCGGGCATCTGCGTGGTCTTCGCGCGGAAGTCGCTGCTGGCGCGCGCGAACGCGTCGCTTTCGCCGATGCTCAGCTATGCGCACTTCGCCAAGACCCAGTCGAGGCCAAACACCCCGCCCACGTTCGGCGTGCGCGTGATCGGTCTCATGGCCAGGTGGACTCTCGACCATGGCGGGACGGCAGCCTTCGCGCGCCGCGCCGCCGAGCGTTCGGCAATCGTGTACGCCGCGATCGACCGCAGCGCGGGCTTCTACCGGGGGTCCTCGGACGCTGGCTGCCGCAGCACGACGGCAATCAGCTTCCAGCTCCCCAGCGACGCGCTTGTCGATGCGTTCGTGAGCGAGGCCGAGGCGAAGGGCCTCCATGGACTGCGCGGGCACCGCGAGTGGGGCGGCATCCGCGCATGCCTCTACAACGCGTTCCCGTCGCAGGGCTGCGCCCTGCTGGCATCATTCATGGACGACTTTGCGCGGCGCCGCGGCTGAGAGCGCGGCACTGCGCATCCCATGAAGCACCTCACGGAGCACCTCTGGATGCACGTCAAGGGCCGGCGCGGCTTCGTGCACCTGACGCCGAAGGTTGAGGAGCTCGTGGCGCGCAGCGGCGTCAAGGAAGGGCTCGTGCTGGTCAACGCCATGCACATCACCGCAAGCGTCTTCATCAATGACCACGAGGAGGGTCTCCTGCAGGACTGGGAGGCATGGCTCGAGCGGCTCGCGCCGCACGCGCCCACCAGCCAGTACCGCCACAACCTCACGGGCGAGGACAACGCAGATGCGCACCTGAAGAGGCAAGTGATGGGCCGTGAAGTGGTGGTCGCGATCACCGGCGGCGCGCTCGACCTGGGTCCGTGGGAGCAGATCTTCTACGGCGAGTTCGATGGCAACCGCCGGAAGCGCGTGCTGGTGAAGATCATCGGCGAGTGAGTCGATGGCCCACCTCCCGCTCGCCATTGCAGGGGCCGCGACCGGGCTGGTGGTGGGCCTGACGGGGGTCGGTGGCGGCGCGCTGATGACGCCCATCCTCATTCTCGGGTTCGGTGTGCCGCCCGTGACGGCCGTGGCCACAGACCTCTGGTTCGCGGCGATCACGAAGTGCGCAGGTCTTGCGATCCACCGCAATGGAGGCTCTGTCGACTGGCCGGTTGTGCGCCGCCTTTGGGCCGGCAGCATCCCGGTCGCGGTCGCAGTCGTTGCGCTCGTGGCGCTCGGCGCGCGCGTCACCAAGCTGCCCTGGCTCACGCAGTCGATCGGCGTTGTCGTCGCGATCACCGCGGTCGGGATGCTTGTGGCGCCGCTGCTCAAGCGGCTGGCGCGGGAGCGCCGCATTGCGGAGCCTGTGCACTTCAGGGCGCGCCAGCCTGCACTCACGGTTGCCGGCGGCGCAATCCTGGGATTCCTGGTCGCGCTCACGTCGGTAGGAGCGGGCGCGCTTGGCACAGTCATGCTGATCGCGATCTACCCGCTTCGCATGACGCCGCACCGGCTCGTGGCCACCGACATCGCGCATGCGATCCCGCTTGCGGTTGTCGCAGGCACCGGATACCTGATCGCAGGGGAGGTCGATGCGTCGATGCTCGGCAGCATGCTGCTCGGATCGGTGCCTGCGGTGATCGCCGGTAGCCTCATCGCGCGCATCACGAGCCCGCGCTGGCTGCAGGTGGCGCTGGCGCTTGTCCTTCTGGCCGCTGCGGCGAAGTCGATCGCATCATGAGCGGCACCGCCGGACCGGCAGCCCGCGCAGGGCGCATCGCCACCGCAGCGACCGCCGCGCATGTGGCGATCCTCGCGCTTGTGTCGCTCCTCGCGCTCGACCGTGTCGTCGAGGGCAAGATCAACGACTTCTACGGCTACTGGGATGCGGCACGCACCGTGATCGAGGGCCGCTCGCTCAGCGAGGCATGGGGCATCGTGTGGATGCCGATGCTCACCTACATGATCCTTCCGCTGGGGTTCATGCCGCTGCTCGCGTCGGCCGCCGCATGGACGCTGGTCAACGCGCTGCTCGCGGCATGCCTGTGCCACGTCGCGGCTGCTGCAGCCGTGCGCGCGAGTGGAGGAGCGCCTGACGTCGCCCGTGTGCCGGTTGTGCGCCTGGTCGCCCTCGTGGTGATGCTCCCGACCATCCGCAATGTGATGTACGAGGGGCAGTTCGACCTGCTGCTCGCGCTGCTGTGCACCCTCGCCATCGCCGGCCTCGCCAGCGGCAGGCGCGTCGGCCCCGCCGCCGGCGTTGTGGCGGCGGCAGTCGTCAAGTGGTCATCGGTGGCGCTGCTGCCGTGGATGGCGGTGCGTCGGCCGCTGTCGGTCCTGTGGGCCGCTGCGTTCGCCGCAGTTGCGGCCTTCGCGCCCGCGCTCATCCTTGGAGTCCCGGAGTGCATGTCGCAGCTGCGGCGCGCGCTGTCCGGCCCGGTGGCCGCCACCGCGCCGTACCTCACGATGCCCGACCGCTGGTCGCTGACCAACGGCATGGGTCGCATCGCCAACGCCATCGGGATCAGCCCTCACGCAGGTCGATGGGGCGCGATCGGCGCATGCACCGGCCTCGCTGCGCTGTTCCTGTGGCAGTACAGGTCGCGCGGCGTGCGCTGGTTCGGCACCGATGCGCGTGCTCATCGCCCCTCCGTCCGCCCATCGCTCCTTCTTGCCGAGGGTGCTGCGATGATGGCGCTGCCGCTGGCCATCCACCCGCATGTGGCCACCCGCCACGCGGTCGTCATGGTGCTGCCCGCTGCGATTCTCGCGGCAGCTCTTGTCGCACGGGCATCACGATCCTCGGCGCAGCTCGCAGCCTCTGGAGTCTTGGTGATGGCGATCACCTGGTACATGCCGTATCCGGTGCGCGCGTGGTGGCAGTGGGCCGGCGGTCCCGCCATCGCTGTGCTCGCATCGGCAGCGATCGCGCTTTGGACGCAGCTGCCGACGCGCGTGCGCGCCCACGCCGATGCCATCGCACCGGCGCCCTGACGGCCTCAGCGCGAGAGCTCGAGCCTCAGCGAGTCTCCGTCCACTGCATTCGCGGGCGTCACGTGCACGACCACAGTGGCCCTCCGAGGCGCGCCAGCACCTGCGCGGAAGGTCAGCTCCCACTGGCCGGCAGCGACCCCTCCCGCCGTGCCGGTGCGCTCCGGCGCATCCGTGTCACTCAGGCGTATGCGCCACCCCATCTCAGCAGGAGCGGTGCCGGTTCCGGACGCGCAGTACTTGCGCTCCGGCAGGATCGCGGCCCCGTTGATGTCGCGCGACGCCTCCCATGAGGAGCCGTCCGCGGATAGGCGCCAGCCGCCTTGCGGCGGCATCGTCAGCCACCTCACCAGGAATGCGGCGCACATCGCCGCAGCGATGGCCGCGCCAATGAGCAAGCCCTTGCCGCGAGAAGTCATCGGCAGAAGGGTAATCCTGATAGTGTGCCGAGGGGCAGAGTCGGCACAGCCGCTGACGCACAAGGAGGCATCCACCCATGGTCGAAGTCACGGTCCGCTACGAAGGCAATCTGCGCTGCAGCGCCACCCACGGGCCGTCAGGCACCGTGATTCTCACGGATGCACCCGTGGACAACCACGGCAAGGGAGAGGCGTTCTCGCCTACCGACCTTCTTGCCGCTGCGCTGCCGTCGTGCATGATGACGATCATGGGGATCGTCGCGCAGCGTCACGGCATTGCGCTCGAGGGCATGACGGCCACGACGCGCAAGGAGATGACCACCGAAGGTCCTCGGCGCATCAGGCGTCTCGTGACCACGATCCGCGTGCCGCTTCCGGAGTCGCATCCGCACCGGGATGCGCTCGAGCGCGCTGCGCACACCTGCCCGGTGCACAAGAGCCTCGGAGCCGAGGTCGACATGCCTGTCGAGTTCGTGTGGGCGGGGTAGGGAAGCTCCGCGCACTCACCGGAGTCCCCGCGCGGAAGAGCCTGGGTGGCACCACGGCTCCCCCGCGGTCACTTCAGTCTGCAGGCTGAATCAAGGGGGCGTGCCGCTGGGCGACCGCGGCATGGAGGGCCTCCGCGCGCAACAGGAGGCGCCTGCACGGCTCCTTCACAGAACCCTAACGAAGGCATCACGTGACTTTGCGCGCGTGGGGCGCATGATGTCGGTGCGGGATCCCTGCCCGCACGGTTCCTGTCCCTTTCCCTACACCCTTCCAGGATTCGACAATGAAGTACCTCTTCCCCTCGTGCGCCGCGCTTGCGGTGGCTGCTTCGGTTCAGGCCCAAGGTGTGATCACGCAGTGGACCTTCACGGGTGACGTGACCACGCCGAGCACGGGTTCAGGCACGGCATCGCTCATCGGCGGGACCACGGCGGGCTTCGCCGGCGGCCAGACCCCGGCTCCAGATCGGCGCTGGAGCGTCAGCACGTTCCCGGCTCAGGGGACCGGCTCGGGCACGGCGGGCGCGAGCTTCGCGGTCTCGACGGTTGGCCTTGACCCTTCCATCAGCGGCATCAGTTTCACCTTCGACCTTCGCACGAGCAACACGGCCAGCCGCTGGTATCGCGTGGACTACACCACCGACGGCGGAACGAACTGGACGCTCGGTACCGCGACCCGCCTCGGCACGGATGGGTTGAGCGCAGGCGAC
>JBIIIL010000099.1:0-8847 GCA_044234825.1 Phycisphaerales bacterium | reverse complement strand
CGTGCAGAGCGGCAAGCCGGTGGGCATCGTGCGCACGCACGCCGATGCGCCGCGCGTGCTGATCGCCAACAGCAACCTGGTGCCGCACTGGGCCACGCAGGAGCACTTCGACGACCTCGCTGCGCGCGGCCTCATGATGTTCGGGCAGATGACCGCGGGCAGCTGGATCTACATCGGCACGCAGGGCATCCTGCAGGGCACCTACGAGACATTCGCCGAGTGCGCGCGGCAGCACTTCGGAGGCACCCTCGCGGGCACGCTCAACGTCACCGCAGGATGCGGCGGCATGGGCGGCGCGCAGCCGCTGGCGATCACCATGAACGAGGGCACGTGCCTCATCGCGGATGTGTGCCGCGAGCGGCTGGCCAAGCGCGTGCACGACCGCTACCTCGACGAGATCCACGAGGACCTCGATGCGGCCATCGACCGCGCGCTGCAGCTCAAGGACCGCCGCGCGGGCATCAGCGTCGGCGTGCTCGCCAACGCGGTCGACCTGCTCGCGCGGCTCAAGGCCCGCAACATCGTGCCCGAGACGCTGACCGACCAGACGAGCGCGCACGATCCGCTCGAGGGCTACTACCCCGACGGGCTCTCGCGCGAGCAGGCCGATGCGCTGCGGTCCTCGGACCCCGAGCAGTACCAGCGGCTCTCGATGGCGAGCATGGCGCGCCACGTGCGCCTCATGCTGCACTTCATGCGCGCCGGCACGAAGGTCTTCGACTACGGCAACAACATCCGCCAGCGCGCCAAGGACTCGGGCGTGACGGATGCCTTCGACTTCCCGGGCTTCGTCCCCGCGTACATCCGGCCGCAGTTCTGCACGGGCCGCGGGCCGTTCCGGTGGGTCGCGCTGTCGGGCGACCCCGCGGACATCCGCACGACCGACGAGGCCGTGCTCGAGCTGTTCCCGCAGGACCGAAGCCTCCACCGCTGGATCCGCATGGCGCAGGAGCGTGTGGCGTTCCAGGGGCTTCCCGCGCGCATCTGCTGGCTGGGCCTCGGAGAGCGGCACCGCGCGGGGCTCAAGTTCAACGAGCTCGTGGCGTCCGGCAAGGTGAAGGCGCCGATCGTGATCGGGCGCGACCACCTCGACTGCGGGTCGGTCGCGAGCCCCAACCGCGAGACCGAAGCGATGCTCGACGGCACCGATGCGGTGAGCGACTGGGCGATCCTCAACTTCGCCGTCAACATCGCCAGCGGCGCGAGCTGGACGAGCTTCCACCACGGCGGCGGCGTGGGCATCGGGTTCTCGCAGCATTCAGGGCAGGTCATCGTGGCTGACGGCACGCCGGAGGCCGCGAGGCGGCTCGAGCGTGTGCTCACGAACGACCCGATGATGGGCGTCTTCCGCCATGCGGACGCGGGCTACGACCTCGCTCGCGACTGCGCCGACAGGCTCGACGTGAAGATCCCCATGCGCTGAGCGGGACGGCCGGGGCAAGTCGCCTGCATCGCAAGGGTTCGCCCCCCCCGGGCGGCACGGCGCAGCGCCCAGCTACGCAGTTGCCCGCTCGAGCCGGTCGCGTATGGCCGCCCAGATGCCATCGGCGCGCGATGGCCGCTCGACCAGGATGATGTCGCAGGATGCCGAGTCCGCGCGGCGCAGCGCGTCGTACAGCGCGGCAGCGCATGCATCCCCGTCGGCCGGCAGCGCCGTCACGTGATCCGCGTCTGCACCGAGCTTCGAGAGGACCACCGCGGCCACGCGACGGCCCGCTGACCTCTCGCGCGCGATTGCCCCATCCAGCTCGGAACGCCCGACCAGCGCCGAGGGCGTGCGGGGCGAGTAGTGCCGGCGTGCGCTGCCCGGGCTCGGCCCCTGCGCGTGCGCGATGTCGACCTCGACGGGACCAAGCACGCTGACCAGCTGCTCGATCGATACCGATCCGAGGCGGCGCACCACCGGCTTCGCTTCGCACAGGTCCACCACCGTGGACTCGATGCCGACGCGGCACGGGCCGCCATCGAGCACGATGAGTCCTGGCACCTCCGGGTAGTCGTGGGCGACATGCTCCGCAGAGGTGGGCGACACCTCCCCGCTGCGGTTGGCGCTGGGCGCGCTGATCGCGTCGTTGACCGCGTACAGCAGGCAGCGGGCGAGCGGATGCACGGGAGAGCGGACCGCGATCGTGTCGAGGCCGCCGCATGCCGACCGTGGCACGCCCGCGGCACGCGGCAGGATCATCGTGAGCGGACCCGGCCAAAGCGCCGCCGCTGCACGCAGCGAGCGCCGATCCCAGCGCTCCGACACGGTGCGCGCCTGCGGCACGTCGAGCACATGCGCAATGAGCGGGTTGTCCGACGGCCTCCCCTTCAGCGCATAGATGCGCGCGATGGCCCGCTCGTCGAGCGTGCGCGCCCCGAGCCCGTAGACGGTCTCGGTCGCGAAGGCGACCGGCTCGCCCGCGCGCAGCGCAGCCGCTGCCTCGCGGATCGAGTCGTCGCCGTATGGGAGGATCCGGGGCATCGAGGGTCGGGTCAGCCCGCAGGATCGACGACCTGCAGCTCGATTCGGTTCATCTGCAGGCCTGTGCCCATGGCGTTGTAGAGCTCGGCGATCGACACGTTGTAGTTGACGAGCGCATCGATCTCGGCGACGTAGGCCAGCGCCAGCCGATCCTGGGCGACGAACTTGGTCTGCAGGAACTCCGGGGTCAGCGCCGCGAGGGTCTGCTCGAGCACCTGCAGCGCGCGCAGGCTCTCGGCCGCCGCGAGCCGGGACGCGCGCGTCTGCTCGATGAGCTGGTGGCTCGCGACCACAGTGCGCAGTGCCGTCTTCACCGAGAAGACGACATTCTCCACGGACTGCTCGTAGGCGATCACGGCGCCCGAGCGCTGGAGCCGTGCCTTGCGGTACTCCGCCTCCCCCGCCCGGTTGCCGAGCGGCTGGCTGAAGGCGAGCCCCGCGAGGTAGCTGACGAAGCTCCCTCCGCCGAGCTCGCTCATCGAGTTGCCGAAGTTCGCGTCCTGGCCCTGCAGCTGGACCTGCGCATTGAGGTCGAGCTGCGGCATGCGGCCGTTGTCGGCCACGACCTGCAGGATCGAGGCGCTGTCGATCTCGAGGACCGCCGTCGCCACCACCGGGCTCTGCTCCACGGCCGTCACCACCGCGTCGCGCATGGAGTACCGGATCGGTGCCTCTGCCATGCGGTCGATCGGGACGATCGTGGTGTCGCCCCCGACGGGCACGCCGGGGTCGTTCATCGTGAGCTTGAGCCGGTCGCTCGCGTTGCGCGCCGCGAGCTGCGCGCGAATGAGCTGCGACCGGCGCTGCTCGACGATCGCCACCGCAAGCGCATAGTCCGCGACCGTCGCATCGAACTCGCGGCGCTTCGCGAGGATGTCGCGGACGTCCTCCCCGACCTTCACCAGCCATGCCTGGGCCACCACATTCTGGCGCGTCTGCACGACGGCCCAGTACTGCTGCTCGACATCGCGCACAAGGTTCAGCAGCGTGCGGCGCAGGTTGAGCAGCGCAGCACGGTCGCTGTTGCGGGCGATCCGCACCTGCGCCAGGTTCACGTCGCTGCCGAAGCCGCGCAGGAGCGGCTGGTTGAGCTGCACCGCGAGCGCCGGCTGCCAGTAGTTGTCCGGGTCGTAGATCGCCTTCTGCTGCTGCTGGATGTAGTTGGCGGCGAGGCTTGCCCCAACCGTTCCGCCCGAGACCATCCGCTTCTGGATGCCGGTCGAGAGGGTGCTCTGCCGGAACTGCTGGGCGATTGCGTTGCCGATACCACCGAAGTCGATCGGGGGCGCCGGGTTGGTGACGTCGTTGTAGGAGATGCCTGAGGTCAGGACCGCATCGAACGCCGCTTCGGCGGCCACCAGGTCAGCCTCGGACACCGCCTGCGCGATCCGGGCCCCCTGGGCGCCCAAGTTGTTCCTCACGGCCGCCGCCATGGCGCTCTGGAGGCTGAGCTGGATCGGCACGCTGCCGTCGTTGACGTCGAGTCCGAGCCCAAGTCCGGGTCCCGCCGCCGCCGACTGGGGACCGATCGCCTCCAGTTCGGGCATCCTCGGACCGAGCGCCTTCATCACGTCGCTGGGCGCCGATGGCACCTGCTGCAGCCCCTGACTGCCGGGATCAGGTCCTGGACCCGCACCCTGACGTGCCACCGCGGCATCGATCGCAGCCCGGAGCTGCTCATCGCCCTGCTGGTCGAATGGGGTCTCGCATGCGGTCAGGGCCACCACCGCGGCCGCGGAGACCCACGGGGTCCCGGTGCGCAAAAAATGTGGCATGACGCGCGGCATGATCGACGCGGCACTCTAGCAGAGGTACACTCCCCGCCATGCTTCACGCACGGATCGCGTCGGCTGGACTGTCCGCCTTTTTCATCGCCGGGATCGGGGCGCTTGCGCCATGCGCGCTGCTGCAGCATGCCGCTGCGCAGTCGCCCGATGCTGGCGCCGCAGCAGCTGCACCTGCAGCAGAACCGTACTTCGCCATCGTGACCGCTGATGGCGTGTACGTGCGCAGCGCGCCGAGCGTTCAGAGCTCGTACCCGTTCGGCAAGCTCAAGCGCGGCGATGTGGTGCGCGTTGGCGAGGAGAGCTTCGGTTGGGCGCGCGTGCAGACGGAGGGACCCGCATTCGCGCAGATCTACGGCGTCGTGCCTGCCGACTCGCGCGTCACCGTGAGCGAGGACGGGAAGACGCTGTCGGTGAACGCCAAGTCCGAGCTGCGCGCGCCGAACATCTCGACGCCGGACACGAGCCTCGCGGCGAGCTGGAAGCAGATCGCGCGACTTGAGCCGGGCGCAACGCTGTCGGTCGTCGACCGTGTCGATGGCGAGCGCGACTCGGTGTTCCGGGTTCGCCTTCCCGCAGTGGCCGAGGGATGGGTCAACATGAACTTCCTGCGCAAGGCGTCGCAGGCCGAAGTGGCCAAGTTCAATGCGCCAAGCCCCGAGGACGTCGCCACGATGGCCACGGCGGACGTGGTGACCCAGGCCGTGCAGCCGTCCGCAGCCGCGCCTGTCGAGGGCGGCACCGCATCCGGCACGACGGACTCCGCGGCGAGCGCCGGCACGGTCGGCGATGCCCCCATTGACGCGACAGGCACCGCCACCGGCACCGCCGACGTGATCGTGACCGGCGGCATGAAGGCCAGCGAGCCTGCGCCCGCGCCGGCGAAGACGCCGGAGCAGATCGCGTTCGAGCGTCGCCGCTCGACGATGGCCGATCTCGAGTCGCTCTACACGAGCATCCGCGGCCAGACCAAGGCGGAGGCTGAGCTGCATGCGCTGCGCGGCCGCTACCTCGACCTCGCGGCGGTCGCATCGGCCGACCCGGAGATCGTGTCGAAGGCCAACGGACGCGCGGAGCAGCTGCGCCTCGAGATCGAGGTGCAGGGACGGATCATCGAGCTTGAGCGCATGAAGGCGCGGATCGAAGGCGAGCGCGACTCGATCGCCAGCGTGGCGCGCGCCATCGAGGCGCGTTCGGAGTACACGGTGGTTGGCATCCTTAATGCGAGCCTTGTGTACGACGGCCAGCGGCTGCCGCTCCTCTACAGGATCCAGGATCCCTCGACAGGCCAGACTGTCGCCTACGTGGCGCCTGGTCCTGGATTCCAGCTGTCCACGATGCTCGGCAACCTGCTCGGCGTGCGCGGAGAGAAGGCCTATGACGACGCGCTTCGCGTCGATGTGGTCGCCCCGCGCACGAACGACATCCTGACCCCGCGCAAGGACGGCTGATCGCTGCCGCGTGCAGCGGTCCCGAAGCCTCCCTATGATGCAGGCGTTGGGGCGTTAGCTCAATTGGGAGAGCGATGCCTTTGCAAGGCATAGGTTACCGGTTCGATCCCGGTACGCTCCATTTCGACCGCCGCGGGCGCTGCGCACATCAGCCAAGCCGCAGCATCGCGGCCGCGACAGTCGCAGCCAGCTCGATCCTGAGGATGGCCGGGCCGAGTGACACGGGCACGGCCCCGGCAGCGATCGCGGCGGCCCGCTCCCGCTCCGAGAATCCGCCCTCCGGACCAATGAGCACCGTCACATGGCGTGCAGGATCGAGTTCGCGCGCGGCGGCGGCGACTGGCGCTCCGGCGCGGTCCGCGATGAGCAGGCGAGAGCCCTGATCCGCGGCAGCGGCGGCGAGACCGGGCACATCGTGCGGGCCGGACTGCTGCGACGGCAGCGACGTGACCCACGGCGAGCGGCTCTGCTTGGCGCACTCGACGAGGATTCGCGCGCACCGCTGCGCGAGATGCTCGGACCACGGCACCACGCTGCGCTCCGCGCGCAGCGGCAGGAACTCCGCCACGCCAAGCGGCCCGATCCCCTCCATCAGCGCCGCGAGCCGGTCACCCTTCGGGATGGCGCTCGCGATGGCGACATGCCTGCCCTGCCTCGGTTCCCGGTGCACCGCGACGACGCGGACCTCGAGCGCGCCGTCGTTGCGGCGCGCCTCGCCGAGCGTGGCCTGGGCGGTCGCGCCCTGACCGTCGAAGAGCGTGATCGCATCGCCGGCCCGCATGCGGCGCGACCCCATCGCGTGACGCGCCTCTTCGCGCGATATCCAGTGGGTCCCTCCCTGCGCGGGCATTGCGGGCGCGAACAGCCACGCACCGCTGGCATCGGGCTCGTCGCCCGCGTGCGCGGACAGCACGTGGCTCATCGCAGGGCTCCTGGGCGAGGATCTCTCATCGCAGCGCTCCTGCGCGAAGATAGACGTCCAGGCGCGCCAGCTTGCCGGCGAACTGCAGGTCGGGATCCGGCACGAGCGGCGGCGCGCTGTGCGGCCGCTTGACGACAATCCGTCCAGGGCTGCACGTGCGCGCGGCGTCGAAGAGCGCGCGCTGGTCCGGATCGTCGCCGACAAGCGTGCGCACGACGCGGATCGGCTTGGCGGGAAGCGCCGTCGCCGACGGGTCCTGCGGGTACATCGGATCCATCAGCACGGCGACGGGCGGCGCGCCCGCCCACGCGAAAGACGGGGATCGGTCCGCGAGCGCCTCAATCGCATCGGCGTGCAGGACCTGCATGCGCTGCGCCGCCGCACGATGGGCGGCCGATGCGCTCTCGCGCGTCCGTGCCACCGCATCCGAGAGCATCTGGCACAGCGTCGCGTTCCGCTCGAGCGCGACCACCGGGAAGCCCGCTGCGGCGATCAGGAATGCATCGCCTCCAAGGCCCGCTGTCGCGTCGACCGCAAGCCCGCGCGACCGGCCCATCGCCCGGATCAGCGGCTGCCTCGACAGCCCCGCGAGCGCGAGCGAACCGAGCCGGGGCGCCACGCCTCGGCCCGGACGCTCGCCGTCGAGGCGCAGCTCGAGCGAGCCGTCCGGTGCGCGGGCGAGCTGCGGGACTCCTTCCATAGCCCAATTACACTCGCTTCCCATGGCGACCACCACCGCGCCCGTCTACTCCAGCCTGCTCGACCTCATCGGCAACACCCCGATGCTCGAGCTCACGCGCATGGACACAGGAAAGTGCCGGCTCTTCGTGAAGCTCGAGAGCCAGAATCCCGGCCAGTCCATCAAGGACCGGATCGCTGTCGCGATGGTGGAGGCCGCCGAGCGCGCCGGCAAGCTCAAGCCGGGCGGCAGGATCGTCGAGGCCACCGCCGGCAACACCGGCATCGCGCTCGCCCTCGTGGCTGCCGTCAAGGGGTACCGGCTGACGGTCGTGATGCCCGACAAGATGAGCGAGGAGAAGATCTCGCACCTGCGCGCGATGGGCGCCGAGATCGTCCTGACCCGCTCCGACGTGGGCCGCGGCCACCCCGAGTACTACCAGGACATCGCCGAGCGGATCGCGTCGAAGGATCCCAACGCCTTCTACGTGAACCAGTTCGGCAATGCCGCGAACCCCGAGGCGCACTACCGCACGACAGGCCCCGAGATCTGGGCGCAGATGGAAGGCAGGATCGACGCGTTCGTCGCGGGCGTCGGCTCCGGAGGCACCATCTCAGGCGTCGGCAAGTTCCTCAAGGAGAAGGACCCCAACGTCACCATCGTGCTCGCGGACCCCAAGGGATCGATCCTCGCGCCGCTCGTCAACGAGGGCCGCACCGTCGAGCCGGGGTCGTGGCTCGTGGAGGGCATCGGCGAGGACTTCATCCCGTCGATCCTCGACCTGGACCTCGTCGACACCGCGTACACCGTCACCGATGCGGAGGCCTTCGCGACGGTGCGCGAGCTTCTGCGCGCCGAGGGCGTGCTCGCCGGCTCGAGCGTCGGCGTGCTGCTGTGCGCGGCGCTGCGCTACTGCCGCGAGCAGAGCGAGCCCAAGCGCGTCGTCACCCTCATCTGCGACAGTGGCGCCAAGTACCTCTCGAAGATGTACAACGACTTCTGGATGCGCGAGCAGGGCTTCATCGGCAGGCAGGCCACGGGCGACCTGCGCGACCTCATCAGCCGCCGCCACCAGGACCGCGAGGACTGGACGATCTCGCCTGATGCGCCGCTTGGCCTGGCGATCCGCCGCATGAAGCTCTTCTCCGCGAGCCAGCTGCCTGTGGTCGATGCGGGCGACAGCCTCAGGGGCATCCTTGACGAGAGCGACGTGCTGCTTGCGCTCGCCCAGGATGAGTCAGCCGCATCGCGGCCCGTGGCTGACTTCATGTCCTCGCGCGTCGAGACGATCCACCCGTCGGCGCGCCCCGAGGACCTGCTGCCGATCTTCCGCGCCGACCGCGTCGCGGTGGTGCACGACGGCACCGCGTTCCACGGCATCATCACCAAGATCGACATGATCGCGTGGCTGCGCAACCGCCAGGCGCAGGGTCTCGCGAAGTAGGCGCTGCAGGCGCGAGGGCTACCATCGCGCCCCATGAGCACCTCGCGCGACGCGCACATCGCCACACGCTGCATCCACGGCGGCCAGCATCCTGACCCCT
>JBIIIL010000098.1:0-8855 GCA_044234825.1 Phycisphaerales bacterium | reverse complement strand
CGGAGGCAGGGTCGGCTTCATTGCCGACCAGAATGCCGGCAGCGACGGGCTCTTCGTGCCCTTCTTCGGCAGGCTTGCGTCGAGCTACAAGTCGATCGGCCTGCTCGCCATGAGGTACGAGCTGCCTGTCGTCACCGGCATCGCCCGGCGCACCGGCGACTCGTTCCGCTACGAGCTCGAGTGCGTGGACGTGATGCGGCCGGGCGACTGGGCCAGCGCACCTGATCCGCTGTACTACATCACCGCGCGCTTCAACCGCGCGATCGAGCAAGGCGTCCGCTCGCGTCCGGAGCAGTACCTGTGGGTGCACCGCCGCTGGAAGAGCCGTCCGCAGCACGAGATCGACGGCGCCCCCATGCCCGAGAGGCTCCGGCGCAAGCTTCGCGAGCTGCCGTGGATGACCGATGCGGAGATGGAGCGGCTCGAGCAGCCCTTCGTGCCAGCCCCGGAGGGCCGATGAGCGCGCCTGCCCACGGCGACCGCCGCCTCGAGGGCGCGGCAATCCTCGTGGTCGACGACGACCAGGACATCCTGGCAGGGATCGCGCTCGCGCTCCAGATGGAGGGCGCTGAGGTGATCGCGGCGTCCAACGGCGTCGAGGCCCTCGCGCGCGCCGTGTCCGAGGAGCCGGACCTCGTCGTGCTTGACCTGATGCTGCCCGCGGTCAGCGGCCTCTCCGTCGCCGAGCGGCTGCGCAACATCGCGCCGGACCTGCCGGTCGTGATGGTCACCGCAAACAAGGGGCTGAGGCACAAGGAGTTCGCCCTGCGCATGGGCATCTCCGCGTACTTCACGAAGCCCGTGCCGCTGGCCCACCTGATCGACACCGTGGTGTCCCTGATCCCCGCCGACGACGGTGGCGAGTGATATCTTCGCGTCCCCGATGCGGCACTTCATCGTCACCAGCCCCACTTCAGGCGGAGACCGGGGCCTTCAGCCCATGGGATCGCGCGCCGAGATCGTCGCGGCGCTTGCGGGCCGCAACACCGCGCCCGAGCGCCCCGGCGAGGACACGCTGTACGGACCGGGCATCGTGATCGAGATGAGCCCCGGGCAGGATCCCGTGCTGCAGATGATCCTGTTCATCGACGACGACGACATCGCGTGGCAAGTCATCCCGAGGCTCGCGCGCGAGCTGCACTGGCGGCTCGTCGACGACACCACCGGACGTGAGATGGTGTTCGGCCGCTAGATGGAGCCGCGACCTGCGATGGTCCGCATCGCCCTCCTCGCGCTCATGGTGATCGCGCTGGATCTCGCATGGTGGCTGTTGCCCTCGCCCGGCGATTCGGTCGAGTGGCCGCGTGTCGCCGCCATAGGCGGGTGCTCGATCACGCTGCACGAGCCGCGCCGAGATCCGGTCGCGGACGATGCGGGCGAGCACACGCTCAGGCTGGCGTTTGCGTGCTCGCACCCCAGTGCGGGCCGCGCAAGGGCCGGATCGACCGCGCCGCGCACGCTGCGCGGCACCGCGGTGGTCATCGGCAGTCCCGACGTCGAGGCCGGCGCGTACGCGCTATCGGGCGCCCGCGTGGCCCTCATCTCGCTCCCGACGTCGCCTGACCCCGTGAGCGATGGTGCACGCGAATGCCGCACGGCGATCGAGGCAGCGCTGTCCGGCGCTGCGCTCCGCGACGCCGACCCGCGGTACCGCGCTGTGCCGATCCGCGAGACGGTGCTCGCCGGCCCGGACTCGCGTGTCTATGCGCTGCGTGACGGCGCGTGGTGGCGCGAGGAGCCGGACGGGTCATGGACGAGGATCGCGCTGCAGGGCTCCGCGGCGGCGCGCCGCGACGCGCGCCTGGCGCCCCTCGAGCGCACGATGGCCGAGCGTCAGCTGCGTGACGGGCGCTGAGTCGCCGCGCGCGGCCACGTGCGCGGCGTGCGCCCCGTCTTCTCGATGACCACGACGGTTCCGGTGGGCGTCCGCACCTGGTCCACCACCGCGCCGCGCAGCTCGCCGAGCTCGCGCGCGGACTCCGCAACCTCCGCGGCCGCCTGCTCGCCCTTGATCGTGAGCATCACGCCGCCGGGGCGAACGAGCGGAAGGCAGAGCTCAAGGAGCAGCGGCAGGCGCGCCACGGCGCGGCTCGTCACGGCGTCGAATCTCTCGCGGGTCACGCGATGGTCCTGGCCGAGATCCTCCGCCCTGCGCTGCTCCACCGACACATGGCCCAGGCCGAGCGCACGGGCGGCGTCGCCGAGGAAACGGGCCTTCTTGCCCACGCTCTCGATGAGGGTGAATTCGGCCTCGGGCATCACGCACGCCAGCACGAGTCCTGGCATGCCACCGCCGCTGCCGACATCCGCGACGCGCAGTCGATCGCCCTCGGCAGGCGCCGATGCGAGGTACGGCAGCAGCTCCAGCGAGTCCGCGACGTGACGCTCCCACGCCTGCGCGCGGCCGCGGATCGCGGTCAGGTTGAACTTCGCGTTCGCCTCCTCGAGGAGGTCGAGGAATCGGCCGAGCCGAGCGTTGTCGTCGGCATCGAGCTCGATGCCGCGCGACGCGAGGCCGGTGATGAGCTCTGGCGACGGCCCGCTCATGAGAGGGACCCCCGCGGCCCGCCGGAGACCAGCGACCCCCCCGTCGCGCCAACGCCCGAGCTGACCTCCCGCGACTGCCGTGCGGCGATGCCAAAGAGGATGCCCGTCGCCATCCACGCCGCCACGATGCTCGAGCCGCCCGCCGACACGAAGGGCAGCGTGAGTCCGGTGATCGGCAGCAGGCCCACAGTCATCCCGAGGTTCACGGTTGCCTGCCATGCGCACATGATCCCGATGCCGGTCGCCGCGAGTCGACCGAACCTGCTTCGGGTCACCGCGGCGATCCAGAGCGCACCGAGCGCGTAGATCCCCTGAAGGGCGATGATGGCGATGCCACCCGCCAGGCCCCACCGGCACGCGGCCACCGCGAAGATCATGTCATTGTGCTCCTCGGGCAGCGCGTTGTGGCGCACGAGGGCCGAAGCCTGCGCCTTCCCGTGACCGATGATCCCGCCGGAGGCGATGAGCGTCACCGCCCTGTCGCCCTGGAACCCGATCGAGCGCACGTAGCGGTCGCTTCCCTGGACCTGCGCGATCAGCGCATCGATGCGCGCGCGCTGGTGCGGCTTCAGGACCGGGTAGCTGGCCGGCGCCAGGACCGCCGCGAGGGCGACCGCAAGCGCGATATGCGCCTTCCGCGCGCCCTGCGCCAGCAGCATCGCCAGCAGCGTGGGAAAGAACAGCAGTGCGGTGCCGAGGTCTGGCTGCGCCAGGATGAGCATCACGGGAACCGCCGTGATGATGAATGGCAGCACGAGCCCGGCAACGGTGCGCACGTCCGCGGCGCGGCGAAGCCACCATGCAGTGGCCAGGATCCACGCGAGCTTCGCGAACTCGGCCGGCTGCACATCGATCGGTCCGAGGTCGATCCAGCACCTGCTCCCGTTGCGCGGCCGCACCACGGACTCCGGCACGCCGGGCATCAGCAGCACCATCAGCGACGCGACAGTCAGCAGGAAGACCCAGGGGCTCCAGCGCTCCAGCCGCGCGGCCGAGGGCGCGACGCCGAGCGCACCCATCACAAGCCCCACCACCGCGTACGCGACCTGCCGCGCCGCGTAGGCCGGCTGGGTCGTGTCGATGGCAGCCACGCCGATCAGCGTCAGCGCACCTGCCGCCGCCACCGGAATCCAGCCAGCCGTGATCCATGTGATGCCGATGCGGCGCGCGACCACCTGCGGAAGGCGCATCCAGGCGAGGACGCTCCACTCTCCCACCGCCGACGGCCTCACTGGCGTGATGCTGCTCATCCGGCATCACCCCCCGCCGGCCGCGTGCGTGCGCCGCGCGTGCGCGGGGCGCCGAGGTAGCCCTCATCGACGAGCGCCCTGATCACCGCAGCGGCCACCGGCCCTGCCGTGCGTCCGCCACCGCCGCCATGCTCCACCAGCACCGCGATGGCGTACCGCGGCCGCCCATCCCGCTCGGGACCGGCGAGCCCCACGAACCATGCGTGATCCGCATCCGTGATCGTGGCATCCACCTGACCGTCCTCGTCGATGTCGACCTTGATCGCACCCGACTGCGCCGTGCCGGTCTTGCCCCACACGCGCACGCCCGGCACGGACACGGTGGGCTCCTGCACGCCGGGCGCGACCTCGATGTGGTTGCCTGTGCCGTAGGACTCGGCGACCGCAGCGCGCAATCCCTCGAGGGCCCGCGAAATGGCGGTGTCGCTCAGCTCCAGGTCACGCGAGGGACGCTGCTCCGGTCCCGCACCATCGACGATCAGCCGCGGCGGCATCCACACCCCGCCGCGCGCCATGGCGGCGTACGCGTTCGCCGCCTGGAGCGGGCTCCACGCGAGCGGTCCCTGCCCGATGCCGAGCAGTATCGGGGTGAAGGCGTCGCCGCGCGCGTCGAGTCGATCGAGCAACTCACCGGACGGGAGCGATCCGGACGCCTCGCCCACGATCCGCGTCGAGCCGTCCGCGCTGCGCGACTCTCGTCCGAGCCCGGAGCCGGGAGGGACCCCGAGGCCGAAGTCCCGATACCACGCGGTCATCCGGCGGCTGCCCAGGCGCGAGGCCAGCGTGTAGAAGGTGATGTTGCAGCTGCGCGCGAGCGACTGCTCGATCCCCAGCGGACCGCCCACCTTCTGGCTGTGCGTCGCCATGCCGTACTGCGGCCGGTAGATCCAGCATCGCGCCACCTCTGGCTGTCCCGGGAAGAAGTGACCGTTGCACGCGAAGGCGTCATCCTCGCGGCACACGCCCTCCTTGACCGCCGCGAGGTACACGATGGGCTTCAGGATCGATCCTGGCGGATAGATGCCGCCTGCGGCCCTGTCTATGAATGGATCGCGCCGCGCACGCCCACCGTCATCCATCTCGTCAGCCATCGAGGGTGTGGGCGTGGATGCCATCGCCATCACGTCGCCGGTGTCGATGTCGATCACCACAGCGGCGGCGGCGAGAGGCTCGCCCGCCGGCATCGGCCCCTGGCGAGGCTTGCCATCCCGCCATCCCGCGTGCCACTGCTGCACGCGCGTGAGGCCGAGCCTCGGGTCGATCGCGGCCTGCACCCGCGCCTGGAGCGCAGCGTCGATCGACAGCGTGACGTCGCGACCGGGCACCGGCTCTACGCGCTCCTCGCTGCCGGTGTCGACCCTGCGCCGCACGAAGCCGCGGAGCCCGCGCAGCGAATCCTCCGCGCTGCGCTCGACGCCCCGCGCGCCGACGGAGTCCCGCCCCGCGCGGTACCCCCCGAGGTCCACATCGAGCATCCCCTGCTCGTCACGCCGCTCGAATGGCCTGCGCTCGAGATCCTCCTGCCACACCTCGTTGCGCATGGCGCCGACCGTGAAGTCGAAGGCGCCGTCGATGCGCAGCGTCAGCGGATTCGACGAGCGCAGATGGCCAGGCAGCGCGCTGCGGTCCACCTCGACCTCGATGCTCGACCATGGGTACTGCCGGCGCGTCGAGTCAAGCACCTCGACCCCGCCAGGCATGGAGTCCGCAAGGCGCCTCAGGGCGAAGGCCACTGCATCGGGCACGCCCTCGACCAGCACGTGCGGCTCGACCATCTCGCGGATCGGCTCGGGCGGACGGTCAGCGGGCTCACCCTGCTCGATGCGCCGCTCCCGCTGGCGAGCCCATACCGCGCTCGCGCGTCGCTCGGTCTCCGACACGATCTCGGCAAGGCGCGCCACGAGGTCGCGCTCCGAGATGCCCATCGCCGACGAGAGCGCCGCCATGAGCTCAGCCTCGCGGGCCTTCCATGCCTCGAGCTGGCGCGCGACCGCAGCGCCGCGGGCAGGCCCGTCCATCTGCCTCCAGGCAGTCCGGCCCGCATCGCGGCGCGCCGACTCCTCCGCCTTGCGCTCCACCCACTCGCCGGTCGCGAAGGGGTAGGTGACGGCGATGTCGTAGCTCGCCACGTCCTCGGCAAGCACGCGACCCTTGCGGTCGAGGATCCGCCCGCGCCACGACGGCAAGTAGCGCTCGACGTCGAGCCGCTCCACCGCGCGAACGGACAGCTCCTGCGACCTGACCACGGTCAGCCACGCCAGGCGCACGCCCACCACCCCTGCCCCCAGAAGCACGCACACGGCGAGGAACAGGATCCGCAGCCTCACGGTCCGCTGCGGGGTGCTGATCGATTCGTTCGATGTGGTCCAGCGCACGTCGCCCTCGCGAGGATATCGGCGCATTACCATCCGCGACCCCATGGAATGCGGCATCGTCGGACTTCCCAACGTCGGCAAGAGCACGCTCTTCAATGCGCTCACGGCAGCGGGCGCGCAGGCGGCGAACTACCCCTTCTGCACGATCGAGCCCAACGTCGGCATCGTCGCGATCCCCGATCCGCGGCTCAAGCAGATCGAGTCGTGCATCCCGACCCAGAAGGTCATCCCGGCGGCGATGCGCCTCGTGGACATTGCAGGACTGGTCAAGGGCGCCAGCGAGGGCGCCGGCCTCGGCAACAAGTTCCTGTCCCACATCCGTGAGGTGGACGCCATCCTGCATGTCGTGCGCTGCTTCGCGGACCCCGACGTCACGCACGTGGACGGGTCGGTCGACCCCGTCCGGGACATCGGCACGATCGAGACCGAGCTGATGATCGCCGACCTCCAGGTCGCCGAGGGGCTGCTCGACAAGGCCCAGCGCACGGCGCGCGCCGGCGACAAGGAGGCGAAGGCGCGAGCCGAGCTCCTGGAGCGATGCCTCGCCGCGCTCAATGCGAGCAAGCCGCTCCGCTCGCTCGAGCTGGCGCCCGAGGAGGCGAAGGAGCTGCGCTCGCTCGGCATGATCACCGCCAAGCGCGTGCTGTTTGTCGCGAACGTGGACGAGTCGGATCCCGCGGGCACGGGTCCGCTCGTGCAGAAGGTGCGCGACTACGCCGCGTCGCACGGCGGCGATGTCGTGGTGGTCTGCGCGAAGATCGAGTCGGAGCTCGCCGAGCTGAACGAGGCGGACCGTGCCGAGATGCTCGCCTCTCTGGGCATGGGCGAGCCCGCGCTCGCGACCGTGGCGCGCGCGGCCTACCGCCTGCTCGGGCTCCAGAGCTACTTCACCGCGGGCGAGAAGGAGATCCGCGCGTGGACCGTGCACGTGGGCGCGACGGCCCCGCAGGCAGCCGGCGTGATCCACACGGACTTCGAGCGCGGGTTCATCCGCGCCGAGATCTACTCGGTGCCCGACCTCGCTGAGCTGCGCAGCGAGAAGGCCATCCGCGAGGCGGGTCGCCTGCGTGTGGAGGGCAAGTCCTACGTCATGAGGGATGGCGACGTCTGCCACTTCCTCTTCAATGTCTAGCGGGTGCCCCCCGCGGGGCATCCACAGCGCACAAGGAGCCAGCATGATCAAGGGATTCGTCGAGGACTTCAAGGCATTTGCCGTCAAGGGCAACGCCATCGACATGGCGGTCGGCATCGTGGTCGGCGCGGCCTTCAACAAGGTCGTGAACTCGATCGTGACCGACCTCCTGATGCCGCCGCTGGGCCTCGCCATCGGCGGCGTCGACTTCAAGGAGCTGCGCTGGGTGCTGCAGCCCGCCAAGGCCGGCACCGACGCGGTGCCTGCGGCCGCGGAGGTGAGCGTCCGCTACGGGATGTTCCTCAACTCCATCGTCGAGTTCGTGATCGTCGCGCTGAGCGCGTTCGTGGCCGTGCGCGTGATGAGGCGGGTCATGGCGCTGCGCGGCGCGGATCTCGTGGAGCTTGTGAAGTGACGCGGCCCTGGCGCTGCGCTGCCGCATGCCCGAGGCTGCCCGCGTTTGCGCTGGCCCTGGCGGCCGTGGCCGCGCTTGCGCTGGCGGGCTGCGCGGGTGGCGGCCCCAAGCGGTCGAAGGTCGAGCAGGCGGGCAACATCAAGGACCTCACGCTGTCGCGGCAGCAGCTCGAGGACATGTCGAACGCGTTCGCGGACCGGTACTTCACGCTCATGCTCGCCGCGAGCGAGCGCGTGATGCGGGACAACCCGGACATCAACCAGCGCCGCCTCATGAACGGCCTGCGGCTGCTCGGCGTGAGCAGCATGTACGACATCTCCACGAGCAGCGACTCCCTCAGCCAGCTGCTCGACCAGCTCGGCGTCGTGACCCTGCAGAACCACTACTGGGTCGACTCCGGCAGGGCGCAGATGATCTGGGGCGACCGGGCGGTGTTCATCTCGCAGAACCTGCGCAAGGCGCGCGAGGACATCTGGGACATCGCGTCGAAGGTCTTCACGCAGCAGCAGCTCGATGACATCGACCTGATGATCACCAACTGGTGGTACACGCAGGGCGGCACCGAGTTCGTGGCCTACGTGCGCTTCTCCGACATCGCGGCGCGCAAGGGCCAGGCGATCATCGAGGAGGTGCGCGGGGGCGGCGGCCTGCTCGAGCCGCTCGACAAGGCGACCGAGCAGTTCGAGGAGGCGAACTTCGCCGCGCAGCGGGCGTTCTTCTGGGCCAAGCGGGTCCCGCTCTTCGCCAACTGGCAGGCCCTGGCGCTCGCCTACGAGTTCATGGTCATGCCGGAGGTGCAGACCGCGCTTGCCGACGCGAACCGGCTCGTGCGGACGATCGAGTCGTTTCCCGAGGGGCTCGACGACAAGGGCGCCCTGGCCCGCCAGATACTCGCCGACGTCCGCGGCACCATGGCCGACGCGGGCACCCTGCTCGACAAGGTCGGTCCCATCATGACGACGGTGCAGGGCATCACGACCGAGTCCGGCACCGCGCTTGCGCAGGTGAACACGGCGCTCGCCAAGGTCGACGAGATGCAGGCAAGGGCCGCGGCCGCGCCCCAGAGCGAGCCAGCCAAGCCGGTCGACATCAAGGAGTATGGCGCCCTGCTCGAGCAGGTCCGGCAGAGCCTCGTC
>JBIIIL010000234.1:0-3940 GCA_044234825.1 Phycisphaerales bacterium | reverse complement strand
GGCGTCGCGCTGCCTCCCCTCTGGCCGCTCGGCACCGTGCCCTTCGTCGCCCTTCTCCTCTGCATCGCGCTGCTGCCGCTGATTCCGGCCACCCAGCACTGGTGGGAGCGCAACTTCAGCAAGGTCCAGGTCTCGGTCGCCTGCGGGCTCGCGACGCTCGCCTACCTGATCCTGTCGGCGCCCGACATGACCGTCGGCGCCGCGGCGGCAGGGCATGCGGTCAAGCACGCGATCCTCGACGAGTACATCCCCTTCATCGTGCTGCTCGCGTCGCTCTTCGCGGTCTCGGGAGGGATCGCGATACACACGCACGCGCGGCCCACGCCGTTCGCGAACCTGCTCTTCCTCGTCGTCGGGACCCTGCTCGCGAGCCTGCTTGGCACGACCGGGGCGAGCGTGCTGCTCATCAGGCCGCTGCTGCGCGTCAACGAGCGGCGCACGCGGAAGGTGCACACCGTCATCTTCTTCATCTTCTGCGTGTCCAACTGCGGCGGCCTGCTGCTGCCGATCGGCGATCCGCCGCTGTTCCTGGGCTACCTCAAGGGCGTGCCCTTCTTCTGGACGCTGGTGCTCTGGAAGGAGTGGATCATCGTCAATGGAGCGCTGCTGTGCACCTACTACACGCTCGAGCGGCGCGCATGCGCGGCGGAGCCGCTGCAGGTGCACGTCGAGCGCCAGGCGACTGGGCACGGCAACGGGTTCCGCATGGACGGCCGAATCAACATCCTGTGGCTGGCGCTCATCCTTGCGGCAGTCGCCTTCGTGGTGCCGGGCCGCATGTTCCCGCTCTCGGAGTGGCTCGCCGTGCCCTTCACCACGCCGGACTTCCTGCGCGAGGGCATCATGGTGACGGTGCTTCTGCTGAGCCTCTGGACGTCGCCCTTCGCGGCACGCAACCACAACAAGTTCAACTGGCACCCGATCGCCGAGGTCGCGGCGCTCTTCATCGGCATCTTCGTCGCGATGCAGGTGCCCATGCAGGTGCTGGGCTCGATGGGCGGGGGACTTGGCATCGAGACCCCAGACCAGTTCTTCTGGGCGACGGGCTCGCTGTCCGCGGTCCTCGACAACGCGCCGACCTACCTCGTGTTCCTCCAGACCGCCATTGGGCTCGCGCCAGCGGACGCCACCGGCCCCGGCATCCTCCACCTCGTGGGCGGCGAGACCGTGCACACCGACGTGCTTGTGGGCATCTCCTGCGGGGCGGTGATGATGGGCGCGATGACCTACATCGGCAACGGCCCCAACTTCATGGTGAAGGCGATCGCAGAGGCGCAGGGCATCAGGATGCCTGGCTTCTTCGGCTACATCGGCTGGAGCGTGGCGTGCCTGCTTCCCCCGCTCGTGGCAGTCTCGCTCCTGGTGATCTGAGCCGGCGGACTGCCCGCGCTCAGTTCGCGGGGGCCGCAGCGGCCTGGTCGCGCTTCATCATCGCGTAGATCACGCTCTGCACGACCACAGACTCGCCCACGAGCCGGCCGACACGCTCGCCCGCCTCGCGCAGGCTCTTGATCCGCCCATCGTCGATCTCGGCCTCGAAGTCGATTAGCGAGTTCTCCACGGCCAGCATCATGGATGCGAGCACAGCCCACTCGTGCCGCGTGTCGGGCCAGTACTCGCTGCTGCGCAGGACCTCGACCGGCACGGCGAACTTCCAGCCGTCGCTGCGCTCGACCATGGTCACGGTGCCGCCGAAGAGCGGCTCGCCCTCCCAGTCGAGCGCCGCCGTGCCGTCGCCAAGGTCCTCGGCGGTCAGCTTCTCGCGCTGCGACTCGATGTAGGCGAACGGGTCTGACACGATGCGTCGCGCGAGTCCCTGAAGGTCGCGCCCGCGCAGCTGCGCCACGCCAAGGTCACCCTCCTTCTCGAGTTCGGCAGGGAAGCGCTGCTTGATCTTGCGCGACACTCGCCAGAGTCGCGCGAGCATGTCGCCCGCCTTGCCCTTGACCTCGCCGATCGCGCTCGCCTCGGTCACGCCGTCGTCGAAGGTGACGTCGCGGGCCGGGATGTCGATCATGGTCGTCAGCATCTCGGGCCGCCCGTCCGAGAGCATCTTCTGCACGGCCTGCAGCGCCTTCTCCGGTGTGGACGTGTCGTACTCGGGCTTGCTGCAGCCTGCCAGCAGCGCTGCGGCGCCGACGCACGCGAGGATGAGGCGCAGACGGCGCATGGGACGCGCTAATCTTACGCCATGGATGCGCGCCGCCACGCGGGTGACCAGCCTGAGCATGCGATGACGGTGACCGTCAACGGAGAGCGACGGGCGCTGCCCGAGGGCTGCACTGTGGCCGAGCTCGTCGAGCAGCTGGGGCTTGGGCAGCGCGCGTGCGCGGTCGAGGTGGACCGGGCGCTCGTCCCGCGCAGGGATCATGTGTCGCGGCGGCTGCAGCCAGGAGCGGCAGTCGAGATCGTGACACTTGTGGGAGGCGGCTGAGCGGTGGCGGGCGCCGACTCGAGCATCGCGTCCTCCGACGCCGTGGCGCCGCCGCCCCTGAAGGTCGGCACGTTCTCGCTGCGCAGCAGGCTCGTGGCCGGCACCGGCAAGTACGCGGACTACGCGCTGATGAACGCCGCGCTCGAGGCGAGCGGCTGCGATGCCGTCACCGTCGCGGTGCGCCGCGAGCGGCTGGTCGATGCGCAGGGCCGCTCGCTGCTCGATCACCTCGACACGGACCGCTTCACGGTCCTGCCCAACACTGCGGGCTGCTTCAGCGCCGACGATGCGGTGCGCGTGGCCCGGCTCGGGCGCGAGATCCTCGAGCAGCTGGGCAACCCCGGATCGCGCTGGGTGAAGCTCGAGGTGCTCGGCGACCGGCGCACGCTGCTCCCTGATCCCGTGGGCACGCTGGAGGCGTGCGTGGAGCTCGTCCGCGACGGGTTTGAGGTGCTCTGCTACTCGAGCGACGACCCGATCCTCGCCGTGCGCCTTCGCGACGCGGGCGCGACGAGCGTGATGCCGGCGGGCAGCCCGATCGGATCGGGGCGCGGCATCGCCAACCCGCCGGCGATCCGGATGATCCTCGAGTCGCTCAAGGATCCCGCGCATGGCGGCAGCCCCGAGTACCCGGTCATCGTGGATGCAGGCGTCGGCACGCCAAGCGACGTGACGATCGCGATGGAGCTCGGTGCCGACGGCGTGCTCCTCAACACCGGCATCGCGCACGCGCGCGACCCGGTGGCCATGGCCCATGCGATGAGGCTGGCGTGCATCAGCGGCTGGATCGGCGCGCGCGCGGGCCGCATCGCGAGAAGGCTCTACGCCACGGCCAGCTCCCCATGGGAGGGGTCCATCGCGTCCGCGGTGCCGCTCGCACCTGATGGCATCCCTGGCGAGTGATCGTCGGTTCGCCTGGTGAGGCGATCCACCCACGATTCCTCAAGGGCGGACGGGAGCAGCGGACCGTTTCGGTCATGGCCGCGCCAGGGGACGGAGCGGTCGCCCCTGCCGATGAACGTGCCGGCGAGGCGCTCCCTCCACAGGTCTCGGCGCGCAGGACCGCTCCATTCCGGCGCGAGGCAGACGGGCTTGCTGCCGAATCCGCAGTGCCACGCCGCGCTTGACCACCTCCATCTCCAGGCCTTCGCCACCAGCGATCTCTCGACCGGCAGTCGCTCGACGTAGGCGAGGGCCTCGTCGATGCGCGCGAGGTCGAGGTCGAGCGACGCACATGACGGCGCCGCGGCCACGAACGTCGTGGTGCACCCCGCGTGCACCTTGACCTCGCCCGGGCCGGACGCGGCACGCGCCACGCTCCAGAGAGTCACGTCACACCACGGCAGCAGCGCGTACCCCAGCAGCGCCGCGCACTGTCCAGCCGCGGATCTCAAGGATGTGGCCCGGTGGTCGAGCGCGAGTTCGTACGCGCCCGACCGGGACCGGCAGCTCCCGATCAAGTCGGTGATCTCACGTTCCGGACCGACCCCCTCGGTCCGGACTGCC
>JBIIIL010000201.1:0-4922 GCA_044234825.1 Phycisphaerales bacterium | reverse complement strand
AGTGGCCCCGAAACGCCCCCCTGGCAGATCCTGCCGTTTTTCGCCAGTTCAGGTCCGGTTCACGTGGCCGCAACCATTGACCCAAGCCCGCATCCGCGCTACCCTCCTCGATTCGCCCCGAAAGGGCAGATAACCCCGGAAACACCCATGGCCACCGACCTCAACTTCGTCCGAAACATCGGCATCTGCGCGCACATCGACGCTGGCAAGACCACCGTCTCGGAGCGCATCCTCTTCTACACCGGCAAGATCCACCGCATGGGCGAGGTGCACGAGGGCACCGCGACCATGGACTCGCTGCAAGAGGAGCAGGAGCGCGGCATCACCATCCAGTCGGCGGCCACCAGCTGCCCGTGGGACTACAACGGCAAGGAGTACAAGATCAACCTGATCGACACTCCGGGACACGTCGACTTCACCATCGAGGTGGAGCGCTCGCTGCGCGTCCTCGACGGCGCGTGCGCGGTGTTTGACGGCAAGGAAGGCGTCGAGGCGCAGAGCGAGACGGTGTGGCGCCAGGCGGAGCGCTACCGCGTGCCGCGCCTGTGCTTCATCAACAAGATGGACAAGCTCGGCGCCGACTTCGAGTTCTCCTTCGGCTCCATCCTGACCCGCCTCGGCGCCAACGCGATCCCGATCCAGTGCCCCATGGGCTTCGGCAACGACCTCAAGGGCATCATCGACCTGATGCGCATGAAGGCGATGTACTGGAGCACCGAGGACGACGGCCGGACGATCACCGAGGGCGAGATTCCCGAGGAGTTCCAGGACGAGGCCGAGAAGTGGCGCGCGATGATGGTCGAGAAGATCGCGGAGCTCGACGACGCGCTCACCGAGAAGTACCTCTCCGACCCGAGCTCGCTCGGCATCGATGAGATGAAGGCCGCGCTGCGCAAGGGCACGATCGCCCTGCGCTGCTTCCCGGTGCTGTGCGGTGCCGCGCTCAAGCGCGTCGGCGTCCAGAAGATCCTCGATGCCGCGATCGAGTACCTCCCCTGCCCCACGGAGCGCGAGGACGTCGAGGGCGTCGACCCCAAGGAGATCACCAAGAAGCTCACGCGGCCGCACTCCGAGGATGCGCCCTTCTCCGCGCTGGTCTTCAAGGTCGTGTCCGACATCGCGGGCAACCTGACCTACCTGCGCATCTATTCCGGCAAGCTCGACAAGGGCTCGCGCGTCCTCAACCCCGGCAACGGCAAGCGTGAGAACGTCAGCCGCCTGTACGAGATGCACTCGAAGGACCGCACCGCGCTTGACACGACCGGCGCAGGCCAGATCGTCGCGGTCGTGGGCCTGAAGGACTCGTTCACCGGCGACACGCTCTGCGATCCCGACAACCCGATCATCCTCGAGCGCATGGTCTTCCCGGAGCCCGTGATCTCGATGTCGATCGAGCCGGTCACCGCCGACGACAAGAAGAAGCTCGGCGAGGCGCTCACCACGATCCGCCGCGAGGATCCCTCGTTCCGCTCCAACTACAACGAGGAGACTGGCGAGACGATCATCTCGGGCATGGGCGAGCTTCACCTCGAGATCATCAAGAACAAGCTCACGCGCGACATGAAGATCGGCGTCAACGTCGGCAAGCCGCGCGTCGCGTACCGCGAGACGATCGTCGGCACCGCCAAGGACGTGCGCGGCCTCTTCAAGAAGCAGACCGGCGGTCGTGGCCAGTACGGCGACGCGGTCGTCAGCGTCTCCCCGATCACCAAGGAGGAGGCTGAGGCGCAGGAGCTGGTCATGAAGGACGGCATCGTGTTCGAGGACAGCGTCACCGGCGGCGTGATCCCGCGCGAGTTCATCCCGAGCGTCGAGTACGGCGTGCGCCAGGCGGCCGCGAGCGGCATCCTCGGCGGCTACCCGGTCATCAACGTCAAGGTCGAGCTGGTGTTCGGCTCGTACCACGACGTCGACTCGAGCCAGATCGCCTTCGAGCAGGCGGGCGCCCTCGCGTTCCGCGAGGCGTGCACCCGCGCCAAGCCGGCGCTGCTCGAGCCGATCATGAAGCTGGTCGTGACGACTCCGGACGAGTTCTTCGGCAACGTGTCCGGCGACATCGCCAGCCGCCGCGGCCAGATCGTCGACAGCGAGATGCGCGGCGTGACCCGCGTGCTGCACTGCGAGGTGCCGCTGTCGGAGCTCTTCGGCTACACCACGAGCCTGCGGTCGATGACGCAGGGACGCGCCTCCAGCGCCATGGAGCCGCTCACCTACCGCATCATGCCCGACCGCCTCAAGGACGAGGTGCTCGCCAAGCAGTGAGTGCCCGAACCCCGGGCGTGACGCGTGCCCGGGCATCAGGCGCTGAAGGCCGCGTGCCCGGCGTAGGCTTCTGACCCGTGGCACTCGAGGAACTCGAACGCGACCCGTCCCTGCTCGGCCGGGAGTACGACCTTGAGCTCGAGCGCTGGTTCCGCAAGCGCTTCGGCTGGCTCTGCGCGCTGTACGGCTCGTGGCAGGTCGTGTTCTCCGCGCCTGTGCTCCTCGCCCTCGTCGTGGCGCATGCGGGAGTGTTCGGCCCCAAGAGCCAGTGGCCGGAGGATGTGAGGGCACTGGTCGACGCCTTCGGCGGCCCGGCGGTGTGGGTCGGCATGGCGTCGATCGTCGCGATGCTGTGCATCGCGATCTGGTACGGCGTCGTCAAGCGCCGGCGGGTCGAGACGCGCGCGGACGCCGTGCGCGAGGCGAGCTGGATGATCCTGAGCCTCGGCATCGTGCAGGCCGGGTTCGAGGCCGTGGTGGCCGCGCGAGGCGGGGACTTCTCCCCGCTCACGAGCCTCTTCTTCTGGCACTTCACCGCCTGCCTCATCCTGCCATGGACATGGCGCGAGTCGCTGCGCCCGATGCTGCCGCTGATCCTGCTCTACGCGGTGATCGACATCGTGCTGAGGCCGGCGTCGACCGAACTGGTGATCCAGGCCTCCGGCGGCATGCCGAACCCGGCGGCGATCGCCAATCCGGGCGACCTTCCGGGCACCAACACGATCGGCCCGGCCGTGCCGGGAGCAGCCGCTGCCGAGCCGCTCTCGAGCGCCGAATGGTGGACGAGGGCCATTGTCCGCACGCTGGCGCTGCCCGTGATCCTCGCGCCCGGATCCCTGATCGCGTACTGGCGACTCACCCGCCACCGTCGCCGCTACCGGAGCCGCCGGGCTGGCGAGGGATTCCTCGCGCTGCGTCGCGAGCTGCGCCAGGCCCGCCTCATCCACGAGTCCATGTTCCCGCACCAGGACTCGAAGGCGCACATTCCCTTCACCTTCAAGTTCGTGCCCGCATCCGAGATCGGCGGCGACTTCTGCGACACCGTGGTGAGCTCCGACGGCTCGCGCTCCGTGATCATCGTGGACGTCTTCGGGCATGGGCTTGCGGCGGCGCTGGCCGTCAACCGCCTCAGCGGCGAGCTCGAGCGTCTCGGCGCGGAGATCGAGGGCGCCCCGCCGGGAGAGGTGCTCAAGGCGCTCGACCGCTACGTGCGCGCAGCGCTGGCGAAGCACTCCGTCTTCGCGACGGCGATCGCGGCTCGCGTGAACCCCGCGGACCGCACGCTCCTGTGGGCAAATGCGGGGCATCCGGACGGGCTGCTGCGCCGCCCCGACGGCACGGTGGAGCACCTCGCGTCCACGGCCATGGTGCTCGGGGCAGGCGACCCCTTCGAGGCGCACGAGGTGCAGCGGAGCTCGGCCTTCTCGCACGGCGACGCGCTCGTGCTCTTCACCGACGGGATCATCGAGGCGTGCGACCCGCGCGGCGACCAGTTCGGCCTTGCGCGCGTCCGCGCGGCGCTGACGCGGGCCGAGGCGCCCGCATCATGGCCGGAGTACATCGTGCGCATGGCGCGCGAGCACGCGCGCGGCGTGCCCGGCGACGACATGCTGGTCGTGGAGGTGCGTGCGCCTGCGCCCGCGCCACTCGAGCTGGTGCCGGAGCGGCCCGCGATGGCAGCGACGGCATGAGCGCACCGGACCCGCAGCGCGACATCGACATGCGCATGATGTCGCGTGCTGCGCGCATCGCGCTGCGCGGGCACGGGGGCGCCGAGCCGAATCCCATGGTGGGCTGCGTCATCGCCACGGCACGCGGCGAGTGCATCGCCGAGGGCTACCACCGCCGGTGCGGACAGGCGCATGCCGAGGTGCATGCGCTCGCCGCGGCCGGAGCCCGCGCGCGGGGCGCCACGGCGTACGTCACGCTCGAGCCGTGCGCGCACCATGGCCGCACACCGCCCTGCGCCGATGCGCTCGTGCGCGCCGGAGTCGCGCGCGTGGTGTTCGCGCGTCCGGATCCAAACGTGGAGGCGCAGGGCGGCGCCGCTGCGCTGCGCCGCGCCGGCATCGAGGCGGTGCGCCTTCCGCATGCGGCGGCGGAGGCGTGCGCAGGCATGTTCGCGCGGCGGGTGCTGCACGGCATGCCGTGGGTCATCGCCAAGTGGGCGGCGACGACCGACAACCGCTGCGTCGCGGCGCCTGCGCACGGGCGCTGGATCAGCTCCGAACCGAGCCGCCGGATGGTGCACCGCGAGCGCGCGCGCGTGGACGCGGTGCTGACCGGCATCGGCACGGTCCGCGCCGACGACCCGCATCTCATGCCGCGGACCAGCCGCAGCCGGCGCGTGCCTCGACGCATCGTGGTCGATCCGCGGCTGGAGATGCCGGTGTCGGCGCAGCTGGTCCGCACGGCCTCCGAGGGAACGGTCGAGATCGCCTGCATGGCGGGCGCCCGCGCCGCGCGCACCGCATCTGACATGGCGGCGCTCGACGCGGCCGGCATCCGCTGGCGCGATCTCGATCCGGGCCAGGACCGCGCCCTCTCGCTGACCCCGCTGTTGCGCGCGCTTGCCGCCGATGGCATCTCGACGGTGCTCACTGAGGCCGGGCCACGCCTGGTGCGGTCGCTGCTCGCAGCCGATCTCGTGGATGAGGCGT
>JBIIIL010000097.1:0-8876 GCA_044234825.1 Phycisphaerales bacterium | reverse complement strand
GTACACGGTCCGGTTCCCGGTCAGCGAGGGCGTTGCGGGGCTCGCGCCAGGCAGCGCCGTCAAGATCGGCGGGCTCCAGCGCGGCGCCGTGACCGAGGTGACGCCAAAGGTCGGCGAGGATGGGGCATTCCGGGACATCTACGTCAACATCGAGGTCGATGAGTCCGTGAAGCTGTTCCCGGGCGCGAGGGTCGTCCGGATCATGCCGCTGCTGGGCGAGAACTCGACGCTGAACTTCGTGTCGGTGGGCTCAGGAAACGAGACGCTCCCGGCCGGCACGGTGATCGAGGCCTCCAACAGCGCCGGCGTCATCGCCGCGGTGCTCGGCGCGGACAACGCCGCCAAGGCGGGTGCAATCATCGACGATGCAGTGGCCTTCGCCAACTGGCTTGCGTCGCTGCCCAAGGAGTACCAGGACCGGATCGTGCCGATGCTCGACAACGCCGGCACCACCGTCAAGGAACTGCGTGAGGACTACGGCACCTGGCGGACCAAGGTCGACGGGACGCTGACCTCGGCGCAGGCCGCCGCCGGCGATGCGGCCTCGAGCATGAAGGGCCTCGACGAGATGCTCGCCCGCAACGCTCCACGCATCGATTCGGCGATGACGGACATTGCCGCGGGCGCGAGCGATGCGCGCGCCTCGCTCGCGGACCTGCGGGCGAAGACGGTGCCGCTCCTGAATGATGCGCTGACGAACGCGAACGCTGCCATCAGCTCCTTTGAGAAGAGCGTGCAGCTGGCGCACTCCTTCCTGCTGGAGAACCTGCCTGGCATCTCGCTGAGCCTCGACAATGTGCGCACGGCCACGGCGCAGCTCAAGCTGGCCGCCATGGAGGTGCGCCGCAGCCCGTGGAAGATCATGTACCAGCCGGGCACGGAGGAGGTCGCTCACGAGAACCTCTACGAGGCCGCGCGGAGCTTTGCGATCGCCGCGAGCGACCTTCGCGCGGCGGGCGACAGCCTGCGGCTGGTGCTCACCAACGACCCTGCCCTCTTCGAGCGCGACCCCGCGTTCCGGGATGCCGTGCAGAAGATGGTGCTCGACGCGATGCAGCGCTACGAGTCGGCGCAGCAGCAGCTCAACAGCGTGCTGATGGGCCCTGCTCCGGCGGGCGAGTCCAAGGGCAACTGAGGCGCCCATGCCGCGCGTGGCGCGCCATGACCAGAAGCTCGGCGCCGCGGTGGCGCTTGTCACGGCGGCAGTCATCGTCGGCGTGATCATGGCCCCGAAGGTCTTCGCGCCCGCGACCTTCGTGCTCGAGTTCTCCGTGCCTCTCGAGGAGGGCGCGTCCGGGATACTGCCAGGCGCGACGGTCACGCTCGGCGGCATCGTGGTCGGAGTCGTCGACAGGACCGACGTCAATGCGGACGGGAATGGTCCGGACTACATCGACATCAAGATGCGCATCCCCCGCGGCATCGTGATCCCCAGCGGCTCGACGGCCCACCTTGCCGCAGACGCGCTCGGGGGCGCCGGACGCATCGAGATCGTGCCTCCTGACCCGAAGGATCCTTCGGCTACGGGTGGCGCAGCAGCCCAGTCCGGTTCGGGTGGATCAGAGCCGAGAATCGCGTACGCCAAGCCGAAGACTCTGATGGAGGCGGCCTTCGGGAGGCAGAAGGTGCGGCGCCTGAACGGGGCCATTGACCAGATCAAGCAGACCGACTTCGGTGCGCTTCGGCAGGACCTCGCGACCAGGACCGATTCGCTGAAGGCGGACGTGACCCAGCTCGGCACGGAGCTTGAGGCGTCGATGGACTCGTGGAGGCCTCAAGGAAGTGCGATCGCCACCACCTTCCGCGACTGCGTCGCGCGCGCCGAGTCGATCGAGGGCATGCTGGGCGCCGGCGGCACCCTCGATTCGCGAAAGCTCGAGGCCCAGGTCAAGGCAATCACGGAGGACTGGCAGGCCATCCGGTCCGACATGGCGGCGCTCGAGACGACGTGGACGGAGGAGATTGCGCCGCCGGCGTCGGACATGCTCAGCCGCCTCGATCGCGCATGGCAGACCCTCCGCGGCGACGCCCAGCGCATGCTCGAGCTCGTGACCGAGATGCAGGACACGACCGGCACCGTGCGCGCTGACATGCAGCTCGCTGGCGGGCAGCTCTCGCGCGCGGAGACCGAGATCCTCTTCACGCCCTGGAATCTGCTCGGCGGCGTGTTCCAGGGCGACCGCGCCGACGAGACGCGCGACTTCTCGGTGCGGATGGTGGTGCAGTCCGCGACCGAGCTCCGCCTCGCTTCCGACGCCACGCGGCGGCTGCTCGAGGCCGACCCCCGGCTCCTCGAGCGCTATCCGGACATTGCGGCGCTTCTTGAGGAGTGGCTGCGGGCCGCGAACGCGCGCGCCGAGGCGGTGGATGCCGGCGTCTTCCGCAAGATGATGGACGAGCCTCCGGCGCCTGCGCTCCCTGAGGCACCGCCGGTCGCGCCGTGAGCGGCGGCTCCCTCGAGCGGTTCACCGACATCCGCGACGCGGACCTGCGCGGCCGCGACGGGCTCTTCTGCGTCGAGAGCCCACGCATCGTGGCGCGGTTCCTGCACGCGCTCGTCGCGCGCGCACGCGGCGCCTCGTGCACCCCTGACCTTGGCGTCGAGGCGATCCTGCTGACGCGCGAGCATGCGTCGCAGATGGATGCGCTGCTCGGGCTGGCGCACGGGTGCCTGCCGCCCTTCGAGGTGACCGTGGCCTCGGATGAGGAGATCTCCGGCACCACCGGCTACTCCCTGCATAGAGGCGCCGTCGCGCTCGGGCGCCGCGCGAGCCGCGGCCGAGTCTGCGAGGGATCCCTGGAATCGCTGGCCGCATCGGGTGTCGGCGCCATCATCGCGTGCGACCGCGTGGTGCATGTCGACAACATCGGGGCCCTCTTCCGCAACGCAGGCAGCTTCGGCGATGCGGGAATCCTGCTCGGCCCGGGGTGCGGGGATGCGCTGTCGCGCAAGGCTGTGCGCATCTCCTCCGGACGGGTCTTCTCCGTGCCGTGGGCGGAGGCGGCGTCGCTGGGCGAGGCGATCGCTGCGCTGCGCGAGCGTCACGGGTTCGGCGTCATTGCCTGCGAGGACGCGCCCGCGGCGGTTACCCCGGAGCGGGCGATCGCCGACCTTCGCGCGCGAGGCTCTGGGCGCGCGGCCTTCGTGATGGGATCGGAGGGCACCGGCCTCGGTCCGGAGCTGCTCGCGCAGTGCGATGCGGTCGCGTGCATTCCCATGCGTTCGCCCAGGGCGGGGCGCGGGAACCCCGTGCCGCTCGAGGGGAGCGACCGCCCGAGCCTCAATGTGTCCGTCGCCTCAGCGATCGTCCTGCATGAAGCTCGCCGCGCCGACGCGCATCCCGGCGCCGCGGCTCGCTGACGCCGTGCCGGCCTCGATCTCCGCATCGGCCACCACGGGATCCTTCGCCACCTTCACACGCTCGATGCGCGCGCCAAGCGCCTGCAGCACGCGCTCCATGCTCTGGTATCCGCGGTCGAGGTGGTAGACGCGGTTGATGACCGTCTCGCCCTCGGCCGCCAGTCCCGCGAGCACGAGGCTCGCCGAGGCGCGCAGGTCGCTGGCCATCACCTCGGCGCCGATGAGCGGCGCGCCGCCCGAGACGACGACCGTGGGGCCGTGCCGGATCATCTGGGCGCCCATGCGCACGAGCTCGGCGACGTGCAGGAAGCGCTCGGGATAGATCTTCTCGGTGATCACCGAGTTTCCCCGCGCCATGCACAGGAGCGCCATGAACTGCGCCTGAAGGTCGGTCGGGAATCCCGGATGGGGCTGCGTGGTGATCGCGGTCGGACGCAGGTCGCGGTCGCTCGTCACGCGCACCGAGCAGCGGAAGTCGTCGTCGCTTGGGTCGAGCTTCTCGACATGCACGCCGATCGTCGCGAGGCGGTCGATGGCGGCGAGCAGCGAGTCGTACGGGAAGTCGTCCAGCGTGACCTCGCCGTTGGTGATCGCGGCCGCGATCGCGTAGGTGCCTGCGACGATGCGGTCGGGCATCACCGCATGGGTCGTGCCATGGAGCTCGCTGACGCCTTCGATGATGATGCGGGGCCCGCCCGCGCCGCGGATGCGCGCGCCCATCGCGTTGAGGAGGTTCGCGAGGTCGACGATCTCCGGCTCGCATGCAGCGCACTCGATGACGGTGCGGCCCTGAGCGAGCGTCGCCGCGCTCATCACGTTCGCCGTGCCGAGCACTGTGGAGCCGAAGGGCCCGCCGAGGAACACCGTCGCGCCGCGCAGCCGCTCGGCCGAGGCCTGGATGTACCCGTTGCGCAGCTCGATGCGCGCGCCGAGCGCCTGCAGCCCACGCAGGTGCAGGTCGACCGGGCGGTCGCCGAAGGCGCAGCCGCCGGGCATCGACACGATCGCACGGCGGCGCCGCGCGAGCATCGGTCCGAGCACGCAGATCGACGCGCGCATCGTGCGCACGATGTCGTAGGGCGCCTCGATCGCGTTCGGGTCGACCGTCTGCATCACGACCTGGTCGTTGCCGACGGTCGTGTCGACGCCGAGGGTCCTCAGCAGGTCGCCCAGGTTCCTGATGTCCTTGAGCTCGGCGACGTTGGTGAGCGTCACCCTGTCGTCCGTGAGCAGCGACGCGGCCATGAGCGGCAGCGCTGCGTTCTTCGAGCCCTCGACGCGAACGCGGCCGGAGAGCCTCCGGCCGCCCTGAATCACGAACTTGTCCATGACGAGAGGAGTCCTTTCCTCGTGAGCGATGCGGGCACTCCGACCCGCGTGTGGGCATCCATGCGCGGACGGTGAACGCCAGCCGTCCTTCGCGCCGCAGGGTAGCCCTTCTGGCCTCAGCATCAAGTGTCGACTGCCGGGCAAGGACCGGCGCAGTTTTGGCCGCCCCGGACCTACGATTGCGCCGATGAGCGCATCAGTGACCGCCGAGCCCCACCTGCCCGAGGCGTCCATGCACCTGGTCATGCCCAATGACCCGGTCACGGCCACCGTCGTCTCCAACGAGCGCTGCACCCGCAGCAAGTCGGCGAGCTTTGTCCGCCACATCGCGATCGACGTCGGCGGCACGCCGCTTGAGGGGCGCTTTCTCGCTGGGCAGAGCTTCGGCGTGGTGCCCTCAGGCACGGACTCGACCGGCAAGCCCCACAAGGTGCGCCTCTACTCGATCGCAAGCCCTTCCTACGGCGAGGACGGTCACGGACGCGTGCTCTCCACCACCTGCAAGCGGCTCATCGACGAGCGCACCCCCGGCGACGATGGCCGCGGCGGACTGTTCCTGGGCGTGTGCAGCAACTATCTCTGCGACCTCGCCCCGGGCGACCGCGTCATGGTCAGCGGCCCCGCGGGCAAGCGCTTCCTGCTTCCCGTGGACCGCGGCGCCCACGACTACCTCTTCGTGGCGACGGGCACAGGCGTAGCCCCCTTCCGTGGCATGATCCACGAGCTGCTGGTCGGACCGGCCGAAGGGACACCCGCACGCGACTCCTGGACTGGCCCGTGCAGGAGCCGGATTCACCTGGTGATGGGCACTCCGTACTCGACTGACCTGCTCTATGACGGATGGCTTCGCGAGCTCCAGTCGCGGCACCCGAACTTCTCGTACCACCCGGTGATCTCTCGCGAGGCGCTCGCCAAGCCTGGATGGGGTCCACACGCGCACCACTACATCGCAGGACGCATGGACGTGTTCGAGCCGCTGCTCCGCTCCGACCGCACCCTGATGTACCTGTGCGGTCTCGCGGGCATGCAGATCGGGCTGTTCAGGTCGATGGCGGCTGCAGGTCTGGCAGCCGGCTTCCTGAACATTCACGAGGAGATTTCCGGGACGGACCCGGCGCATTGGTCTGACGAGCAGATCAAGCGCAGGATCCGGCCCACGCATCGCTGCATGCTGGAGGTCTACTGACTTGACCCGGCGCTGCGCTGGCACACACTTTGCACAAGCGACGTGCCGCGTCGCATGCGCGCGCTGAGGGCGCATGCCGACCTGACCTGCCTCGACCGATCCTCCCACCCCACCCGACCCACACCATGAGCGACGCACCCGAAGAGTGGCAAGGCGACGCGCACCAGGCAGAGCAGCATGTCGTGCGCGCACGTGACCTCTTCCAGCGCGGGCGGCTTGCGGACGCGGAGACGGAGATGCGTCGTGCGCTGGCCATCGATCCCGGCCGTGGAGACTGGCACCACAACCTTGCGGTCACGCTCGAGGCGCTCGGCAAGGTGGCCGAGGCGCTTGCCGCGTATGAGCGTGCGGTCGAGCTGCTGCCGCAGCATGTGCCCTCGGTGCTTGGCGCGGCACAGTGCCAGATCAGGCTCGGCCGACCCGACGAGTGCATCAAGTGGTGCGAGCGCGCAGCGTCTCTCGACCGGAAGGCGGAGCCCGCCTATGCGATGCGGATCGCGGCATACGGCATGCTGCGCAAGCCCGATGACGCGGAGAGCGTCTACTACGTGGCGCAGCAGTACCTCGACGAGATGCCCTTGTGCCTCGTCGAGATGGGCAACGTCCTCGCCAACCGCAACCAGCTCGCCCGCGCTGCATGGTGCTACCGAGAGTCGCTCGCGCAGAACCCGACGCTGAAGGGGGTGCGCACAAGGCTCGGCGTGGCGCTGCTGCGCATGGGAGAGACGGAGCGTGCGCACCATGCGCTGCTCCAGGCGATGCGTGAGCAGCCGGGCGACTCGGCGACGCTGCTTGCCCTCGGAGGCGCGCTTGAGCTGCTCGGACGCGTGCCCGAGGCGCTCGAGAAGTACCGGCGGATCGTGGAGCTCGAGCCGGCGAACCCGCTCGCCCACGTGCGCATCGGCGACATTGCGCTGAAGGCCGCGCGGCTTGACGAGGCGCGCGCCGAGTACACGCTGGTGCTCAGCCTGGGGCTTCGCGACATCGGCGTGCGCATGCGGCTGGTGGAGACCCTGCTGAGGCTGGGCCTTCGCGCCGAGGCCGCGACGCAGATGGATGCCGAGTTCTCGCGGCGAAAGGTGTCGGCGGACAGCCCCATCGCGCGCGATGCGGATCTGGCGTGGGCGATCTGCGGCTATGCGCTCGAGTGCGGCCGTCCGCTGGTCGCGGCCCGGATCGCCGAGGCATCGCTCAAGCGCAACGGCACCCAGGCGAGGCTGTGGCTCCGCCTCTCTCGCGCGCGATGCGAGCTCGGGCAGCATGCGCCGGGCGTGCGTGCCGCGATGCGCGCGCACCGGATTGACCGCTCTAACGTGGAAGCCTTCCACAACGTGGCGCTCGCGTGGCTGCGCACCGGCCGACTGCGCGGCACTCGCATCGCGGTGGCCATGGGCTTGCGCGCCTCGCCGACGGACGAGGGACTGCGCCGCATCCGCTCACGGCTCTGGGCCGCTCGCGCGATGGAGCGGATTCGCCCCCTGCTTCAGCTGTTCGGGATGACCGGCGTCAGCTCGCCGCGTTCGTGAACGGCAGCAGCGCCAGGAATCGCGCCCGCTTGATGGCCGTCGCGACCATGCGCTGGTCCGCCGCAGACAGGCTCAGCCTCTTGCGGGAGAGCATCTTGCCGTTGGGCGTGAGCATGCGGCGCAGCTCCTCGGTCTGCTTGTAGTCGATGAATGACTTGCCGCCTGCACCGGTCTGGCGGCGGATCGTGGGAGGGGGCGCGATGTTGATCTGGCTCATGATGGGTGCGTGACGGCGTCTGACCATCGATCCCACGGCGCATGCGCCGTCTGCGCGCGCGTGGGTCCGCCTCGGACGGCACCTGACGGCCTGCGTCGGGCGCCGGCTCCCGGGACACCCGGGAGCGGCGAGCCGTGCAATGTAGCGGGCTGCGCAGCCACGGCAAAGGGCTTGCGGCTGGTCCCAGGTTCTCGGTCGTTGGGGCCCCAGCACCCGGCGCGGTGGACTGGGCGCCAACAGAGGTGCGGCACGCCGGTCCCCGCCCGAGCTAGGCCCCTGCCCCGCAGGCGAGCCGCTCGCGCATCCAGGCACCCGCACGCCTGACCAGTGCGGCATCCACCCCAGTGGCGTAGCCCGCATCGTGCAGCGCCTCCACGAGCGACTCCGTGGCCACATTGCCGGGCGCGCCTGGCGCGTAGGGGCATCCGCCAAGTCCGCCCGCGCTCGCATCGAAGCTGCGTACACCAAGCTTGGCCGCGGCGAGCGCACAGGCCACGGCAGCGCCATGCGTGTCGTGCAGGTGAAGCGTGGTCTCGGAGGGCGCGAGGGTGCCCCCGAGCCCCTCGTACAGGCGCTCGATGCTCACGACCGTAGCGGCGCCGATCGTGTCGCCGAGGTCGATCTCGTCGCAACCGAGCTCGCGCAGCCGAGTGCATACGCGCGCCACCTGCTGCGGAGCCACGTCCCCATCGAAGGGGCACCGAATGACGCACGACACGTACCCGCGCACCGGAAGTCCGGCGACTCGCGCACGGCTGACCACGGGGGCGAGGCGCGAGAGCACCTCGTCGATGGTGCCGTTCGTGTTGCGCTGCGAGAATCCCTCGCTTGCAGCCGCGAAGACGGCGATCTTGCCCGCGCCCGCGGCGAGCGCAGCGTCCAATCCGCGCTCGTTGGGCACCAGCGCCGAGTACACGATGCCCGGCCTGCGCGCGATGCCGGCGAACACCGCATCGGCATCGCCAAGCTGGGGCACCCACTTTGCGGGCACGAAACTCGACACCTCGATCTCCGCGACCCCGGTCGCCGAGAGCATGTCGATGAAGCCGATCTTGTCCGCGGTGCGCACGGGCGTGCGCTCGTTCTGAAGGCCGTCACGCGGACCCACCTCCGTGATCCGGATCTCAGCGCTCATGCGCCACCCTGCTCCGGTGGCGTCGCATCGGATTCGCGCGCCGCGCGCACGAAGAGCCAGATCCCGAATGCGATCACGGCCACGGTCATCACGGCCGCCGCGCCAAAGAGCACGACATCAGG
>JBIIIL010000096.1:0-8879 GCA_044234825.1 Phycisphaerales bacterium | reverse complement strand
GAGCGCACCCGCGAGGGCAACGACCTCTGGCTCGAGATGCAGGAGGCCGAGTACTTCGACGCGCAGGGCAAGAAGTGCCACGTGCTCGACAAGGTGGCGATGGTCTTCGGCCAGATGAACGAGCCGCCGGGCGCGCGCCTGCGCGTGGCGCTCTCCGCGCTCACCATGGCCGAGGCCTTCCGCGACGAGTCCGGCAAGGAGACGCTGATCTTCGTCGACAACGTCTTCCGCTTCACGCAGGCAGGCTCCGAGGTGTCCGCGCTCCTGGGCCGCATGCCCAGCGCCGTCGGATACCAGCCCACGCTGTCCACCGAGATGGGCCAGCTCCAGGAGCGCATCACCTCGACGCGCCAGGGCGCCATCACCAGCGTGCAGGCCATCTACGTGCCCGCAGACGACCTCACCGACCCGGCCCCAGCGACGACCTTCAGCCACCTCGACGCGTTCGTCGTGCTCGAGCGCAAGATCGCCGAGAAGGGCATCTACCCCGCCGTCGACCCGCTGTCGTCGACGAGCCGCATCCTCGACCCGCAGATCGTCGGCGACCGCCACTACCGCTGCGCGCGCCGCGTGCAGAACATCCTGCAGCGCTACAAGGACCTCCAGGACATCATCGCGATCCTCGGCGTCGACGAGCTCTCCGAGGAGGACAAGCTCACCGTCGCCCGCGCACGCAAGATCGAGCGCTTCCTCTCGCAGCCCTTCTACGTCGCCGAGATCTTCACCGGCTTCCCCGGCGTGACGTGCTCGCTCGAGGACACGATCGACAGCTTCGAGCGCATCTGCAACGGCGAGGGCGACGACCTGCCCGAGAGCGCGTTCATGTACGTCGGCTCGCTCGACGACGCGCGCAAGAAGGCAGAGAAGATGGCTGCGGCCGTCTGACGCGCCGTCGGTCCGCCAGATCCGAGCTGCCGAGTGCCGCATGCGAATCCCGCATGCGGCCGGGCCGGTACGTGTCCCGGAAGTGGCGTGCCCTCCCCTCAGGACGCAGCGGCGCGTTCCATCTCCTGAGCGACTCCGGCGAGGTTCATGCGCATGAACGCCGCGCCGAGGAACACCGCGCGGTCCGCTGGCTGCACGCCTGCGGCATCGGCACGAGGCCAGAGCCACTGCGCGTAGCGCTCGACGGCCTCAGCCGTCGGCACAGCGCCCGGCACCAGCCCCGCGCGCCACAGCGACACGCAGAGCGCGTGCTCCTCGTCGAGCCGAGCGCGCAGCTCGCGCAGGTGCGCACGCGCATCCGACGCCGCACCGCCGTGGGTGAGCCATAGCGTCACTGCGCGACCGGCGCGCTCCTCCCCATCGACAAGCGCCTCAAGCCGCACAACCGACTCGCGCCATGCTGCAGCATCCATGTCCGACGGCGGCATCGGCACCGCAAGGAACCGGCGCGGATGACCGCCAGTGCTCGGCGTCCCCTCCGGAAGCAGGATGCCCGCCACGTCCCCGACAAAGACGTGGGCGGCATGCGCATCGCGCAGCACCCACGCGTGATGGTGGCGCGCGTGCCCGGGCGTGGCCATCGCCTGCGCGCCGAGCGCGGCCGGCACGTGGTCGCCGTCCTCCACCGCATGCACATGCTTCGGGTCGATCGCGAGCGGAGTCCCGTACTCGGTGTCGAACCTTGCGCCATGAACCGCGCGTGTGCCCGCGATGAGCCGATCCGGATCCGCAAGGTGCCGCGCGCCCCGCGGATGCACCCAGACATGCGCACCGCATGCGGCAAGGTGCCCTGCTGCACCCGCATGATCGAGGTGCACGTGCGTCACGAGCACGTGCGCGATGCCGCTGGGCGCCACGCCCGCACTGCGCAGGCCCGCCTCAAGGTTGGGCAGGCACACGGCGGGGCCAGTCTCGACCAGCACCGAGGGCGCGGTACCGGCGCCGTGCGACACCGCGAAGGCTGCGCCCGCGCCCCGGACCCCGAGGTAGCCGACATCGATCGCGTGCACATTCAGGCGCGGCTCGGTCATGGGTCGCCATACAGTAGTGGGTCGATGGGAGCCGCACGCACCTCGAACCTCGCACTCGCTGCAGTGGCGGCTGCCTGCATCGGCGCAGGCGCTGCGGCCATGCTGCAGTCCGAGCCGTCGTCCCCTGCCGCCGCGCCCGCAGCTGCCGCGCGCGCACTGCCGCCTCTCGATGCGTGCCGTTGGATCCCCGAGTCCACGTCCGCACCCGCCGCTGCGAGGCTCACGGTCATCGACCTGTGGGGCCCATGGTCAAGCGAATCGATGACCTACATGCCCCGACTCTCCCGCATTGCGCGCGAGCGTGCCGCAGACGGCGTCGTGGTGCGTGGCATCACGCGCGAGATGCCCGGATACCCGGCGGCTCGCATCGAGGAATCCGTCAGGCGGCTTGGCGGCCGCGTCACGTACCCGATCGGCATCGCGCCCGCCGAGCTCCACGCGCAGATCGCGGGCCTCGCCGGCGACGGCACATCGGCAGACACGCTGGTCATCGACGCCACGGGCCGTCTCGCCGCCGAATGCACGCCCGCGGAGCTCGAGCACGTCATCTCGCGCATGCTCGCGGGCACATGGACCGGACCTCACGAGGTCGATGCGATCCGCCGCGAGACGCGTGCGATGGATTCTCTCGTCAAGATCTCGATGAGCGACCCAAAGCTCGCCTCAAGCCAGGTCGATGACATGATCGCCATGCATCCCCACCGCGTGCGAGACTTCGCGTCGCGGCGCATCGTGATCCTGCTCCGGGCGGACCGTGCGGACGAGGCCGCCAGCGCCATGCGCGCGGCGACCGAGGAGTGGACCCGCCTGCAGGACGCCGCCGAGCTGACCGCGCTCGCCACGCTCTGGATGGACTCCCGCACGAACGCATCGGGACGCGATCTTGGCCTCGCCGCAGCGGCGGCCGAGGCTGCTGCGACGATCAGTGGGGACCTCGACCCGAATCCGTGGCTGCTGCTGATGCGTGCCCGCATCGCCGCAGGCGACCTCGGCGGCGCGCGCGCTGCAGGAGAGCGCGCCATGGCCATCGGTGACGAGCGCATGCGTGGGCGGGTCGCGCAGCTGCTCGCCAAGATCCCGAAGCAGCCCGGGGGCAGCGATGACGCAGGACAGCAACCGAAGTCCCCCTGAACCGTCGCGCCACGCGCTCATGCGGCACGGCCCTCCGCAGCGACCGGCCGGTGATCCGCCCGAGGACCCGACCGCCCCGAGCCAGGCGGCGCCAACTGGCGCGCCGGAGCCGCCTGCCCAGCCCACGCGCGCTGCGTTCGCGACGTGGCAGGTCGTCGGCGCGATGCTGATCGCAGGAGCATCAGACCTCATCGGCGGCAGCCTCGACTCGACCATCGCGGGGGTTCCGGCCACGATCCCCCTCGACATCCTGACTGCGCTCGCGCTTTGGGCCATGCTCGGCCGCCCGGCGCTCCTGCTCGTGGCGCTGATCGCGGAGGCCCTTCCGATCACAGGCGTGCTCCCGCTCTGGACCGCAGTGGTCATCGCGATCGCGATGACGGGCGGCATACCCGGCAGGACCAGCCGATGAGCCACGAGAGCCTGGTGTGGACTGCCGCGACGGAGGCGGCCGAGCGCATTGAGCGGACGCTGTCAGATGCCGTGGGCGCACTCGACCGTGCGGGCGTCGCGGCGTCGCTCGTGGAGGGCAGCGCCCTCAGCGCGGAGCTCTCGGCCTCGGACGAGCTGATTCGCCGCTTCGCGTCCCGAGCATCGCTCTCCGTGGCGCCCTCGCTGATCGACCGCGCGGAGTGCGCGCTCGTCGATGCGGGGTGGCAGCGCGCCGCGGCGCAGGGCGATCTGCACCTCCTTCGCGCCGCAGCGAGGCATGGACGGCATCTGGTCTTCGCGCTGCTCGATGACGACGCTGACCCGCCGGATCGCGCGAGGCTCCATCCGTCGCATCCCGAGGCGGCGCGCCAGCGCAACGAGCGCCTCTCGAGGTGGCGCACGAGCGTCAGGGTCACGCTCGCCCGCCTGCGCACCTACGAGGATGAATTCGGACGCGTGGTCACCGAGACCTTCGAGCTCGGACTCGTCGAGGCCAGCGGTGGCGCGGGCACCGACCCGCGGGCCAGATGATGGCCGCAACCCGACCGGGCACGGGTACCGTCCTGCCATGCGCATGACTGCAAGAGCCTGGCCGCGCCATGAATCCAAGAGCGTGTTCCGAGTGATGCGTCCCCTGTCGCCGCTGGCGACGTCGCTCGCCGCCGCAACCCTCCTGGGTGCGGCCTGCAGCGCCTCACGCGAGGGCACGGTGCAGGTCGGCACGGCGCGGCAGGTCAGCTCGCCCTCCGAGCCACTGCCGAGTGCACCGCGCGCAGGACAGTGGCCCACCGACGTGCAGGCCAGGGTGGGGCAGCCCGTCATCATCCGCCTGCCGGGCACCGCAGGCACGGGCTACACGTGGCAGCTCTCCTCGCCCGTCTGCGACAATCTGCCGCTTGCCTTCTCGCAGCAGATCGGCAGCTCCACGGATGGCCGCGTGGGCGGTCCCGCGGAGTGGATCTTCACATTCACGCCCGAGCGCGCCGGAAGCTGCGCCCTGAGCTTCCAGTACCACCGGCCCTGGGAGCGCGGCGTCGCGCCCGCGGAGACGCGAAGCGTCACCGTGACAGTCGTGGCCCCCTGATGCGTCGCCCGAACCGAGCGCCGGTCGCACTGGAGCGCATGCCGTGAACGATCAGCACGCCAGCGCGATGCAGGTCAGGGACGGCGTCGCGCTCGTCATGTTCGCGCAGGAGTTCGGCTACTCCGTCGACCTCCAGGCGGCAGAGCGGCTCATCGAGTCGACGCGTGCAGGCCTCGCCACCGGCGCGCGAAACCCAGCGGGCGTGGAGATCGTGCCGCGGCCGCTCGTGATCGAGCAGCCCGCGCCGCACGTGTCCGTCGCCGGGTACGCCGTGGAAGGGCCGGTCCGCGTCACGCTCTATGCGTTCGGGGCGGTCAGCGTCGCCTACAGGATCCCTGTCCACGGCCCCCTTGGGGGCCTTGTCGGGCTGTCGAGCGCGCTTGTGACGCCGGCTGGCCTGCGCGACGATGCGCGCCGCCGCGTCCTGACCCTCATGCAGGCGCTCGCGCCGGCCATCACGCGGCCGCTCGTGGCCGACTCTGTCGAGGACTACACCGTGTTCGTGATCCGGTCGCTCGAGTTGGGCACAGCGCCAGTGCCGCTCACGGCGGAGTCCATCGGCAGGCAGCTCCTGGCGCGTGTGCTTCGTGCGGAACACGCATCGCTCAGCGACGAGCAGGTGAACGATGCAGTCTCCGGCACCGTGTCCTACGGACCGGATGACCTTGCCGTGATCGACTGGAACGCGGCGATCCTCATCGACCCTGACCCCGATGCGACCATCGCGGCGCTCGAGCTCGCCAACACGCAGCTGCTGGAGCTGCGCTTCCTCGATGACACGCTCGACCGGGCGCTCGAGGAGGCGTACGACATCACGGTCCGGGGGGGCGACCGGCCCGCCGTCCTCGGCGGCTCGATCCGGCGACAGACGCGCCGTCTCGCGCGCATGCAGGTGGACGCCGCGGGGCTCCTCCAGAGCGTGGGCAATGCGCTGAAGATCTACGGAGACCAGCACCTCGCCAGGATCCACGACACCGCCGACCGCCGGCTACGGCTCCATGACTGGGAGCGCAGCGTGCGAGTCAAGCTCGACGCTCTCGAGGCGATCTACGGCAAGCTCCGCGATGCGCATCACCAGCGCCGAAGCGAGATCCTCGAGTGGATCATCATCACGCTCATCGCAGCCGAGATCGCCTTCACGCTCGCGGGACTGCGCTGACGCTGTTGCCGCGGCAGGACACCCGGTCCCATGGAGCCAACGTTCCATGGAGCGCCCGCACCAAGTACTGCCCGCACCGTGGAGCTCCTGCCCCAACGAAAGCCGGCCCCCGGCCGCAGGCACACTGCGACCGGGAGCCAGCCACGGGGCGACCTTCAGAGCCTCATGGGCGAAGCGCGAACCGCCTGCGCGTGCGCCTGCGCGAGACCAGCACAGCCGCGCCGAGCAGAGATGCGGTGCCCGGGCCCGGCAGCGGCGTTGCCGTGACTGTCACCACGTCAAAGCGCATCGTGCCCGACGTCGAGTAGTTGGATGCGCTCCCGGTCGGCACGTAGGTCTCGGTGCCCGGCGCGAAGACCGTCACGATCCGGAACGCGAAGTTCGGATTCGATGCGACGCCGGTGATCTTGGACATGTCGACCGACCGGTCGTTGATCCACGCATCGCCGCCCGTGTTGGCCTCGAGGAGCCCATCGTTTGGGATGCCCACTGACGTGAACGTGCTCCCGTCCAGCGTGTACTCGAAGCGGGTCCAGCGGCTTGAGCTGGACGAGTGCCGCTGGCTCCACGTGATCACGATGCCAGCGCCCTCCGGCGTCGGGGCCTGGAACATCACTCCACGAGTTCCGCTCCCGGTGCCGTTGGCGGGAAACGATCCCACCGACCACGCCCGATTGAGCGGATCCCCTCCGAGCTTGTCGCTTGGCGACCCGATCGGGAAGGTCTGCGTCACCGGTCCGACCGGCGATGCCGTGCCCTTACCGTCCGCGACATCTGTGGTGCCGCTCACACCGTTGAATGTCCACCGCGCGACGATCTGCGACGCCGATGCGGACTGGGGCGCACCGCCAATCCCGGCCCAGATCCCCAGCGCCAGTGCCGCACCTCCCGCGGGCCTACCACCCAGTGCCCCCGCCACGCATGCCCGAACGACAGCCCACCACCTCCGTGATCGATCCCTCATCTGATTCACCTTGCCCCCACTGGGGCCCGGACGGCTCCATCCGCCGCATCGCCGAAGCAGGCCGTCCATGCCTGCCACCGACCGCCGGGCACACGCGCCCGGCACGGCATGGACCCACCCTAGCGAGACCTAGACGGCGCCCTGCGCCACCGGCCCCTTTTTCCCGTCGCTTCCCGCAAACCCCCTCATCGCCGAGCGCATCACCAGCACACCCGTGACCAGAAGCGCGCACACGCCCAGCGCGGCCACGATCGCCAGCACAGGCAGCACGATCGACAGCACGCTGATCACCACGCTCAGCGCCGTCTCGGCGATCGCAAACACGGGATTCAGGAGACCTCCGCTCACGCCCGAAGAGCCACCCCGAAGCATCGCCGTCGTCGCATGCGTGCCAAGGGCCACTCCACCGCCAGCCACCGCGGACAGCGTCCACAGGAGACCCGGATCGATGGGCGCAGATCCCGTGACGCCAGACACCGACGCGATCTGCAGCGCAGCCACGACGGTGCCAGCGCCGGCCGCGAGCGGTACGCCCGCAGCGTCGAGCGCGTGGTCGAGCCACGGAATCATGTACGCGCCAGCCTCAAGGAGAACAGCGAGGCACAGCCCGACCATCACCGGTCCGCTGCCAACCCACGCGAACGACGCCGGCGGAGTCATCCAGCCCGCGAAGCACGCCACCGACAGCACCGCCAGCGGCGCAAACACGCGCATCCCGCAGGCCGCCGCCAGCGAGATCCCCAGGAGCCCGGCGAGCGTGTAGGCGATCCAGACGTCCATGAAGGAAAGTCTACGCTTTGCGGGTGCAGCCCCAAGCCAATTCGCCGCGAATCCTGCAGGCCGGACCCACCGCAGCCATGGTGGTGGCCGTGGGTGGCGACCGCCTTGCGTTCACGGCGCACGGCCGGGCGCTGCTCGCGATGGTCGACACCTCAGCGGCGCGCGACCTCGCGCAGACCCTCCTGAGCGCCCATCCGCATTCGCTCCGCCATCTTGTGCTGCGCCGGTGGCGCGCGATGCGGCACCTCGACCGGATCGCCGCAGAGCATCCGGATGCGGCGCAGCTCATCCTTGTGCCCGGCGCGGGCCTCAGCGCGATCAGCGTCGACTGGTGCACCCTGCACCCCGGCGCACGTGCGATCGAGATCGACTACGACCACGTCGATGCCAAGCGTGATGCGATCGCCGCCGCAGCCCCCGCCGTGGCGTCCCGCATCACGTGCATGCACCACGACCTCCGCGACCCCACGTCGCTCGCGGTACGGCTCGCAGCGCTCGGATGGAGCCCATGCACACCGTGCACGTGGATCATCGAGGGCCTCTCGTACTACCTCTCGCACGCGGAGCTCACCGAGCTCCTGGCCCTTTCCCGCGGCGCGCATCGCAACACCCGCATCGTCAGCGAGTACGGCGCGCGCCGTGACACGCTGCGGGTGCCCGCACGCGATGCGCTCACCGCCTACCACCGGATGATCGCGCAGCGCATCGGCATGGATGACCTGCACGAGACTGACATGGCCGCAGTCGCCGCAGGCGCAGGCCTTCAGGTGCTGGCCGACGAGTGCGCCGCCGACATCGAGACGCTCGTCGCGGACGGCACGCGCACCTTCTCCGACGCGCTCGACTCGAGCATGCGGATGGCGCTGCTCGCGCCGCGCTGAGCCTGGCCGGGCGCGCAACCGGGGTCCGCACCGTGCGCACGATCACTCGCCTTGGGGAATCTCGATGAACACATCGAGCAGCTCGCCCGGGAAGAGCCGCGTGCCTGCTGGCACGTCGACGCGGTAGAGCACCTGCAGCACGCGCACGTCGATGCGCTCTGCGCTCTCGCCGGTGAGCGACTTCTTGGGCACCACGTACGGCACCGTGCGCAGGTACGCGAGCGGGTACCGCGCGGGCGACCCGCCCCGAGGCGCCGCGACCGCCTTGCAGTCCGGCGTGAAGCGCCACGCATCAAGCTCGTCGATCTGGACGCGCACGTGAAGGGCGTCCACGTCGCCGAGCGCCACGAACTCGCTGATCGAGCCTGGCGACACGAACTCGCCCTCGTCGATCTCCACGGCAAGCACGGTGCCCGAGATCGGCGACCGCACCGTCTCGCGCTCGAGCGTCACCTCGAGCGCCTTCACTGCG